>NJED01000042.1 GCA_002254745.1 Desulfurococcales archaeon ex4484_217_1 | reverse complement strand
CTCCTATATGAAATTGAACTAGCAGATGGCAGTACTGTTAGAGTGACACCTGAGCACCCATTTCTAACTATTAATGGGTGGAAGAAAGCAGAAAATCTAAGCCCTGATGATTATGTGGCTGTGCCAAGGAAAAGATGATTATGTGGCTGTGCCAAGGAAAATCTCCTTTAAGGCTACATATGAAGAAGTGTGTGAATACGTTATTGTTCAACTACTATAGATTCTATAAGAATAAGCTAAGAAGCGAAGACCTCATTTTAATGGTAAGTAAACTTAACATAGATTACTACAAGTTATATGAGCTTGTTGAGTTCATAACGTTCTCTCATAGGAGGAGAAGAGCAGGACATGCTAGTAAGTGGGTGAAACTACCTAAGTCTAAGGAAAGCTGGGAGAAAATATTCTATGTTGCAGGCTTAATGTTTGGTGATGGCTCTTCAAACTTTGACAGATTAACCAGTAGTTCTGAAACGCTCATAAAAGAATTTGAGAAAGGACTAGCTGAGCTCGGAGCATCAACACACATCATAGATTCTAAGAAGCAAAATGTTTTGGATGCGAGGGTTGTAGGCGGTTTAGCTGCTAAAAGGTTCTTCAAGTATATCTTTGATTTTCCCAATAGAGGAAAAGCAAGAAATCTAAGGCTACCTGAAATCGTTCAAATAGCTCCTCTACGTTTTACCTCAGCATTCATTAGAGGGTATTTTGACGCCGATGCCTCTGTTAATGTGAAACAGAACCGTATCGAGGTTTCATCTGCTTCACCAATGTTCTTAAAGCAGATGAAATGGTTGCTTCTTAGATTCGGAATTACATCCCAGTATCGTGAAAAAATAATTAAGAATACTACTTACGGTGTACTTTACATTAAGGGTAGGAGAAACCTGGAAAGATATTTGGCACACATAGGGTTTGTAGAGAGAACTAAGCTAGAGAAACTTAAGAAAATTATTAACAAGTCTAAGCGTGGTGACATTATTGTTGAAAAAATACCCTTAAGCGGAGACTACATTAAGAGAGTTAGGTTAATTCATGCTGTAACATTGTCGGAACTTGGAATACCCTATTTTACAGTTTATGAGAAGAACATGGAAAGGAAGTTTTGAGAAAATAAAGCTACCGACATTTGACTATGTGACTTTCGTAAAAATAAAGAATATAAGGAAAATACAGTATACCGGGTACTTATATGATTTAAGCGTAGATAGTACACAGAACTTTATAGCCAATGGAGTAATAGTCCATAATACGACGCTCCTTGACCACATTAGGGGTACTACTGTTGCTAAGAAGGAGCCTGGCGAGATTACTCAGCATGTTGGTGCTAGTGTTGTTCCAACATACGTTATTGAGAAGATTTGTGAGCCTTTGAGGAAAATGTTTCCTATAAAGCTTAAGATTCCCGGTTTACTTTTCATAGATACTCCAGGCCATGAACTATTTTCAAACCTTAGAAAGAGAGGCGGTAGCGTTGCTGATTTCGCAATTCTTGTTGTTGATATTATGGAAGGATTTAAAGATCAAACTTTTGAAAGCATAGAGATTCTTAAGGAACGTAAAGTTCCATTCCTAATAGCTGCCAATAAAATCGACAAAATACCTGGATGGAACCCCTATCCTGACACTCCATTCCTGATTAGCTTTAGGAAGCAGGATGAAAAAGTTAAAAGTAGGCTTGAAGAACTAATATACAACATTATTGGTGAAATGTACAAGTTAGGGTTTAGAGCTGATAGATTTGATAGAATAAGAGACTTTACTAGAACGGTAACTATTGTCCCTGTATCTGCGAAAACAGGTGAGGGAATACCTGAGCTTTTAGCTATTCTTGCTGGCCTAGCACAGCAGTTTATGACTAAAAGGCTAATGTATGCTGAAGGACCTGCTAAAGGTATGCCGAAACCTTTGCAGGAAATAAGAGCTCCTGAAGAAAAGTTTATGCAGGTAAACTATGTTGTTGCAGCTGCGGGTGTTAAAATAGCTGCTCCAAATCTTGATGGAGCTCTTGCCGGTTCACCTATTTTCGTTATTGAGGATATGTCTAAGGTTAAGGAGTATGTTCGTAAAGTTCAGGAGGAAGTAGCTAGTATAAGGGTTATGAAAAACATTGTAGGTGTTGTTGTTAAAGCAGACACTTTAGGTACGTTAGAGGCCTTGATAACAGCTTTAAAAAGGAAGAATATCCCGGTTAGATTAGCTGATGTGGGGCCTGTCTGTAGAAGAGATATTATTGAAGCTTCAACATCTCTGAAGAAGAATAAATTCTATGGTGTTGTACTAGCTTTTAATGTTAAAGCCCTTCCAGGGGTGGAGGAAGAGGCAAGTAGGGAAGGTGTTAGGATATTTAGTGATAACGTTATTTATAGACTTCTAGAAGCTTATGAAGAATGGCTTGCTAAGGAAAGGGAAAGAGAGAAGTTAAGAGAACTACTTAAGCTTATTAGACCTGCTAAAATAAGGATAATCCCGGGTTGTATTTTTAGAAGAAGTGCTCCAGCCATTGTAGGTATAGAAGTTTTAGGCGGGAAAATTAAACCAGGATACCCCCTAATAAGAGCTGATGGTAAACGTATTGGGGAAATAATGCAAATTCAAGATAGGGGTAAACCTATAGGTGAAGCTAAAGTAGGTCAAGCAGTAGCCATATCTATAAGAGGCCATGTTCTTGTAGGTAGACATATTAATGAAGGAGACATACTATACACTGATTTACCGGAAAAACATGCCTGGAGGAGCTTTTCTACCATCAGTTGGACCTATCATAGTTCTTACAACACTTACTGCTTCATCTCCTTCAAGAACCATTGCAACAACAGGTCCCGAGGTTACGAATTCTATGAGGTCTTTGAAGAAGTGTTTACCCTTATGTACAACATATAGCTCCTCAGCTTTCTCCCTGCTTAGCTTAATCATTTTTAATGCCACTATTTTGAGGCCCTTACTTTCAAATCTCCTTATAATTTCCCCTACAAGTTTTCTTCTCACACCATCGGGTTTTATCATAACAAAAGTTCTTTGGACAACCATCTTTAAAACACCTAAGCCAAGTTTTGCTTTATAAACTATGTTTTAGCATACTTTAATGTCCACTTATACTTTCTTGGGTTACGCTTAAGTTTTAACATGTTTTTCCAGCATTTGCTTGAGCAAAACCATAGTATTGAACCATCGTTTTTAACATACATTATGCCTGTACCGGGTTCTATTTCTTTACCGCAGAAAGAGCATGTCCTCACTTTAACCATAGGCTTACACCACTGAGGTTATGCTGCATGTTAGCTGAAAAATCTCGGTGGAAACATATTTAAAACTCTTTCTACCAATTCTCACTACAGACCATCTTGAGGTGATGTATGTGAGCAGTAAGCAGAAGTCGTCCACGATAATAGAGGAACTAGGTTACCCCGCTGAAGTCATACAGATCGTTGGTAGGACAGGGGTTACAGGTGAAGTTATCCAAGTTAGAGTAAGAATTCTAGAAGGAAGAGATAAGGGGAGGATTCTAACGAGAAACGTTAAAGGACCTGTAAGACTAGGTGACATTTTAATTTTGAGGGAAACTGAGAGAGAAGCTAGAAAGCTTTCAGGTAGGTAAAAAAGGTAGTTTTTGCATATTTAATAACTTATGCTTCGCTTTGCGTTTACTTAGCAGCTTTAGCCTTTATTTCTTTAACTTTCTCTATTATTTCCTCTACCAAGTCTTTAGCTTCTCCAGGGTCAATTATGCATGCACTTGCTGCTGCAACTTCTATTCCTGAAGCTTCTCCTAACCTCTTCTTGCTTGGAACATAGACGTAAGGTACTTTCTTTTCATCACATAGTAGTGGTAGATGGGCAACAATTTCGGGTGGATCAACGTCTTCAGCTATTAGTACTAGCTTAGCTAATCCTCTCTCGACAGCTTTAGTAGTTTCATTTGTTCCTTTCTTTATTTTCCCTCCTGTTTCCCTAGCTTTCTTTATTGCTTCATAAGCTTTTTCAGCTAATTCAGTAGGTACTTCAAATCTTACATAGAATGGTTTAGACATTTTACTCATCCTCCTCGTTTAGTTCTCGTCGTTCATCATTAAACCATAAGTAAGAAACGGGGTATATAAACCTGTATTGAATAGCATTATATAGTTTAATAACTTTCTGAAATTAAGTTATTCGTGCGCAAAATACGTGATTACCTTATCCCTGCTAACACTATTTACTCTAACAAAACCAAACCTGTAGAATTGAACAATAGTGTTTAAGGGTGTTTTTCTTAAAGATTCTTCGGCAACACCTTCAATTATGCTTAAATTTAATCCTTCGGGTTTTTTAACAATAACGTTCACGTTATTCTCGCATGGAACCCACTGAATTATCTGTAGTTTATATTTCTTAGCTTCTTCAAGGCTTACACTTGTAAGGGATGCTCTAATAGTATTCTTCTTTTTCTCCTCTATTCTAATGTTAAATAAGCCTAGTAGCCTAATTTTGTCTCCTTTAGATAACCTATCGTAGTCCCTGTGTGAGATATAAACTTCTAACTCGTTTTTACTTGATTTTAGCCTTAATACTCTGTATCCTAACTCCTTAACTTCGGGATGGTAAGGTATTTTGGTTGTAAACTCTGAAATACCGGAAATAACCATTTTTACAGGGTTATCTACGAACAGTATTCTTGGAGCTTTAGGGTCAACTATTTTCCTATTTAATGCGGCAAGGTTTTCCATAGAAATACTTGCCTCGGAGGGTTTAACACCTACTTCTAAAATTAATTCCCTAATAGCTTCAGCTATAAAGCCTCTTTTCCTTAAAGCGCAGAGAGTGCCAAATCGGGGATCGTCAAAACCTTCAAACTTTCCTGTTTCCACATACTTCCTAATAGCTGATTTGCTGAGAATAAAACCTTTTAGCTTAAGTTTTCCGAAATGTATTGTTTCAGGATATTCCCATCTGAAGTGTCTATATAGGTATTTTTGCTTTACGGTATTTGTCAGGTGTTCTTTAGCTCTTAGAATATGTGTTATGTTTAGCAAATGGTCGTCTAATGCGGAAGCATAGTTATATGTTGGCCAAACAATATACTTATCCCTTACTAGAGGATGCGGCGATTTCGATGTATCTATTATTCTAAAAGCAACCCAGTCTCTAACAGAAGGATCTGGATGGTTTAGGTCTGTTTTTACTCTAAGAACAGCTTCTCCTTCGCCAAAATGTCCTTCAAGCATTTTGTCCCAAAGTTCCAGATTTTTCTCTATGCTTTGACTTCTATGAGGGCATGGTTTCCTCCGGTCTCTTAATTTTTTAAATTCCTTTCTACTACATGTATCAACATAAGCTCCTCCTAATTCAATAAGTTTCTTAGCATACTGGTAATGGATTGGCAATCTTAATGACTGAATGTATTCCTCATCCCACTTTAACCCTAACCACTTAAGGTCTTCTCTTATTAGGTCGTAGGCTTCAAGCATAGGCTTCTTTATTTTAGGATCTGTATCATCAAATCGTAATATGAATTTCCCTTTATACATTCTCGCATACTCATAACATAGAATAGCAGGTCTAGCATTACCTAGGTGCAGGACAAAGTCGGGGTTTGGAGCAAACCTTGTTACAATAACCTTGTACTTGTGGGCATTAGGTAGTGGAGGAAGTTTCTTCTCCTCTTTTCTCTCCTTTTTAGCGAAAATTTCTGGGTATTTTTCTTCAGCAATTCTCTTTTGCTCGACTATCGATAACCTATTGACTTCATTCACTACGTTTCTAACTATTGAGACAACTTCTCTTATTACGCTTTTTAATTCCGGTTTTTCAGCAATAACCTTGCTAATAACTGCTTTTAACTCTGCCTTACCGCCATACTGTATGGCGTTTTGGAGAGCATATTTAAAGGCTATACTTCTTATTTCATTTACAATGTGTGATTCTAATTTTTCTGGCATTTTCATCACCAACAGTAACTATTAAGTAACGTTGAACTTCGTCGAATATTGTGCCTATGTACACTACTGTTCCTTCTAGTATACATACTATGTTTCTTACTTCATATTTTCTCGTAACCTGATATCCTATTTTATTTCCTTCTCCTACAGTATCTCCCTCACTAATGCCTAAGAAAACTTTCAGTCCTTCAATCTCCATTAACCCTACTTTAACATCCTTCTCAACAAGATAGTATGTGTCATATTTGGGACTATAGGTGATGAATGCTTTCTTCGTTTTTGCTTGTTCTAAATCTATGATATCCTTATACGCTGTTTCGTAAACTTTCTTGAGAAAAACCCTCTTATAATCACTTATTTCACGTAGGTTTTCTTTAGAAACAAGACATAATGTGCCATTGGCTAGCTCAAATATTGCTTCTTGATGTTTAATTAAGCTTTCCTCTTCAACATATATTTTAGGGTATTTGTAAAATGAAGTCATTTTTAACAGCTTATTTTAGTCTCTTCACAACATAGTTCGCTAATTCTATGAGCATTTCTTTTGCTTCATGATCTTTAACCTTTATGCCTTCTATAATGCTTTTTGCTATATTAGCGTATTTTAACGCTATTTCTTTAGCGTAATCTATTGAGCCTGTGCTTATGAGAAGCGAAATTACGTCACTTATTTTTTCCCTACTTAAACTCCTATTACCTAGTGCTTCCAGCAACTTCTCTTTATCTTTAGGTAATGCTTTTCTTAAAGCATGGATGACAATTATTGTTTTCTTACCTTCCCTGATGTCGCTTCCAACGGGTTTACCTAGTTTTTCTTCTTCACCAATAACTCCTAAAATATCGTCTTGTATTTGAAATGCTATTCCAAGGTTTCTACCATAGTTTCCAATAAGTTCAACATCTTCAGCACTTCCACCACCTACTAACGCACCTATTTTCGTCGATGCTTCAAAGAGTGTAGCCGTTTTCTTATATATCATTTGAAAGTATTCTTCTTCTGTAACATCGGTTCTCTCTTCAAAGGCCATATCCATAGCTTGGCCTTCAGCTATTGTTGAAGCAGCTTGTGCCAGTATTCTAGCTGCTTCAACAATACGCCTACTGTCAACACTAAGCTCCTTAAGATATAAGAGAGCTTCGAAAGATTTAGAGAATAACAGATCGCCAGCAATGATTGCAGTAGATATGCCCCAGATTTTATGTACTGTTGGTACTCCTCTTCTAAACTCGTCCTTGTCCATGACGCAACATGCTTAGCATAGTTTAGAAGTTTTTGCATTTCTCCTTTTACCTCTATGAGTCTTTGTTTAAGCTAATTTTTCTCCTATCTAAACTTTTCTAAATATTCTCTAATGTCTATACCTCTTTGCTCAAGCCATTCTTTAACCCTACCTGTGACCACAACGTCAGTTTTTCTTAGCTGCTTTAACGTCTTAGACCCTGTTAGCAGCATGGCTATTTTAAGTTCATCAATTATTCTTCTTAGGTATTTTTCGAGATTTTCAATACCTTTTACAGCTTCTCTTAAAGCTGGTAAAGCTATACCTGCTACGTTTGCTCCTATGGCTAAAGCCTTAGCAACATCTAGTCCTGTCCTTACTCCCCCACTTCCAATAACTTTTAAATTCGGGGCGCCAATACGCGTCTCAATTATGGAGACTGCTGTAGGTATTCCCCAGTTCCAGAAGTTCTTAGCTATTTCTGCTGCATAGTAGTTTTTCCTCCTTAAAGCCCTGTACATTTCGACAGCAGACCAGCTTGTACCACCTAAACCTGCTACATCAATAGCTTTCACATTGGTCTCTCTCGCAATAAGTGATGCTATTTCTCTACATATCCCGGCACCTGTTTCCTTGACCATTATTGGAACTGGAAGTTCCATAGTATTTCTTTAAACGATTTTTCGCCTTCTATTTGAACGCTCTTTGACTCCCAACACCAATTCCTATTTTAAGTTTTTCAGCAACATAAGCTAGGGCTTTATTAATTTCTACTGTTTCTGGATGTCCTCCTGTCATCCCAGTAATTATTATGGGCGCTTTCAACTTCTTTCCGAGAAAAATTGTTTCTACATTTATTTCGTCTAAACAGAGTTCGGGCAATGCCTTATGGATGAGTATTATGTCTGAAAATCCTGTAGGTATTTTTGATTCAACGTCCTCATTTAAACAGATGTCGATATGCTCTATTTTTCTATAACGTGTTATATTGCCCAATGTTTAATCACACCTTAACTATGGTTTTTCTTGAAATGTCTTTACCTGTTAAAACCATGTAAACGTGATTCTTTTTTAATGCGTTAAACAATATCACTTTAACTTTCTTAAAACCATGTAAACGTGATTCTTTTTTAATGCGTTAAACAATATCACTTTAACTTTCTTCCCTTTAATCCATTTAGCTATTTCTATTAGCTTATTAGCCATACCACCGGTAACATCTATTTTCCCTACCCCTACCTTCGCCTTATGTAAGTCTAAAACTTCTAGCAGGTCATCATCACTCCTCGGCGGATATCTTTTATAAACACCGTCAACATCAATGGCATAAAAGAGGTTTTCAAAACCAAGCTTAGAAGCAAGGCATGGTGCTATAGTGTCTCCCGAGAGTATGGAAAATCCTTCAGCAACGTCGAAAACCACGTTTCCATAAAGAACAGGTACTAAATCATTGTTTAAAGCATTAACTATGGGTTCTAAAAACGCTTTGAAAACATGTTTTCTCTTTAAAACAAACAGGGATATTGTGTCGATAGGGATAGCTTTAACACCATGCTTTAGAAGATAAGACACTACTTTCCTATTCAATCTCTCCATTGCCTCATGTATTTCAATACACGAAGTTGTTGTCAACTTGTTTTTAAACCGAGAAGCTACAAAATGTCCAAAAGATCCTCCTCCGTGAACCAATATTAGCCTTATTTTCGTCTCTGCTATTGCTTTAGCTATTTCTGAAGCTATTCTATTTAATACATGTTTTCTTAGAGTAAATGGTTTTGATTTATCCGTTATTACGCTTCCACCTATTTTCAAAACCACTCTTCTCATTCATTATCACCGAGTAACATATGAGCTTTCTCATAAGCTTCTATACTATATGGTTTCCTAAAACATATAAGAGATGAGCCGCTTACGTCGGGGAATATGAGGCATTTACACTTAAAATACATGTTTAAATCAATAATTTCCTCTATGTTGTAAATAATGTATTGTAAAGCTTCTTCCATAATTACATGTCTTTCTAAACTTCCTTTACTCCTTATGCTTTGCACGGCTCTTAAAACATTCACGCCTTCTACGTACCCATCCTTCCCCAAGCCTGTATACTAAGCTTTTATTGTTCAATGCAGCAATTCTCAAAGCCATTATTAAAGGTAAATAGTTTATTAGTTTTTGATCTTCTAGTAATGGCGCATATTTTTCAATGTCGTTCAAGGATATTTCATAACCTAGTTCTTCTCCCAAGATCTTCATTAAATGCGCCGAGAGTATAGCGTATGTTGATATTTTAAAGCTTTTGAAGACGTTTTTAACATTAACCACTATTTTTAGACCTTTCTCACCTAAGCCCTTAAGAAACTCTGTTACAAAACTTCTTAGAGGCTC
>NJED01000041.1 GCA_002254745.1 Desulfurococcales archaeon ex4484_217_1 | reverse complement strand
CCAGCTACTCTTGTTTTATTAGTGAGAAATAGCGAGCTTCTGTTTGAGAGAGAACATAATGGAAGAATAAAGAATTGGGTTGTACGAGTTTTTCCCAATAAATACCCTGCCTTAGTTAATAAGGCTGAAATTATGAGCGGTGAATTTTCAGCCTACGGATATCACGAAGTACTTGTTGAAACCCCCATACACTCTGAGGAAAAGTATCTACTTAACCCGGTGAACGTGTACTACATGCTCATAGCTCTTAGAAGAAGAGTAGAGGAAATAATGAAAGATCCCAGAATAAAACACGTATCTATAATTAAAAATGCAGGATTAAAGGCTGGTGCGAGCATAGGTCATCCACACCTCCAAATATTCGCAAACACTTTTACACCTCCCATCATAGGTGCTGAAGAAAATGCTATTGAAGAATACTTTGAAAAACATGGAGTTTGCCCACTTTGCGAAATATTTTCAAACAGTGAATCACCTAGAACAGTGACTACAATTACTGGTTCCACCTAGGCCCTAAAGGAGACAGTATTTACCATTGGCACATAGAAATACAGCCTATTATTGAAACGTGGGGAGGTTACGAGAAAGCTTCAGGAATTTACATAGTAACAGTTCCACCTGAGGACGCTGCTAAAGAATTTAGGGAGAATATGGGAAAACTAGACTACCAGGTTTAAGTATCCTAGTATGTCGTTTGCAAATCTTTCAGGTGTAAAGTATAGCGATTTATAGTATGCGTTTCTCTTCAGCTTCAAATATTTATCTCTAGGCACTTTAAGAACTTCGAGAATGTAAGTAATCAGTTCATTATCGTTTTCGTATTTAAACCCTGAAACCCGGTGAGTAAGTAGTTCTGCTAAACCTGATTTACTTGGAAGAATAGGTACTGTTCCTTGGCTCATAGCTTCAACAGGTGCCATACCGAAATGTTCTCCTATACGCAAGTGCACGTATACTCTTGACTGTCTGTATAGTTTAGCCAATTCTAAGGGTGTTAAAGGCCTGCTTATAACTTCAACATCGGCTATACGGTCAGCTAATTCAACCACTTTCCTATAATAATCCACGTATCTAGGATCAGGAATACCAACTATGGTAAGTCTTGCCTCAGGAATGAGGGGTTTAATTCTATCCTTAAATAGCTTAAGTAATATGGTAAACCTCTTGTGTGGAACAAATCTTCCAACGCTAATAATTGATGGCCCTGGGTCCTGGTCTAAACTTGGTTTTTCCTTAAAGAAATCCCATGGAATAGCAGGATATACTACGTTACTCTCCAGTCCGAATTTTTCGTAGAGAACTTTAGCGGTGTAGTTTGAGTTTGTTATTTTCAAGTCAACAAATTTATAAAAACTCTCGTAAAAACCTGGGAAACGATACACTTTAATGAACTCTACTACATTGTCCTTTGTTAGTTCTTCTTCAAACGGGAAGTGAATATATATTGCAGTACCTATGTTGGGTTTCACTATTTTGGATAGGACAAGGTATATAGGTTCCTGTATCATTGCAAGTACAGCGTCTGGGCAGAAATCATCCATTACTTCGCTTAATGTTAGGAAAGCGTTGATTAACCTTTTAATTCTGAGATTTTTTGCCTTTACAGGGGCCTCCTTAAATAGCTTAAATTTGATCTTACTTGTTTCGGGAAATAATTCTTTATTCCTAGAACCCGTTAGTACGAGTATTTCTATATTTTTTCTTTTCTTCTCCAATTCATAAACCAGTATTTGTGTTAGCTTCTCGCTTCCACCAATTATGCTTAAATGAGGGTGTATTACGAGCAACTTCATGATATCACGGCGCATGCGAAGTATGTTATTTAGTGTACGCATAATGTTCTGTTTAACCTTAATTTTAAATAGTTTTAGCTGAGTATTTAATTTCGCAGTTAATGGTGTTTTCATGAAAGTTAAACTTGAAGCTATAAGGAACATAAGAGACTATACCAACATTGTTGGCTATGAGAAAGTAGAGAACATAGTGAAGTTGGCAGATCAGATTAAGGAATTAAGCATAACTCATGTGAACTCGACAGCTTTCGGCGGTGGGGTTGTAGAAATTCTCAGCAATATTGTCCCGTTGATGAATAGCTTAGGAATAAAAACAGAGTGGGAAGTGTTGGAAGCTCCTCAAGAATTCTTCAATGTAACTAAAAGAATACATAATGCACTACAAGGCGCCGCCTTAGATTTAGAAAAAGAACATATTAACCTATATTACGAGGTATTAAGGCATAACGTTGAGGATATATTGGATCTTCGTGGAGAAGTAGTTGTAGTTCACGATCCACAGCCCTTAGGTATAAGGTCTTTTACACGGGACCATAGATTTTGGGTTTGGAGATGCCATATAGATTTAAGTAACCCCTATAAACCGGTATTAAACTTCATATTTGGTATTCTTAAGCAATATAATGCATCCATATTTCATATGAAAGAATATATACATCCAGAAACGCCAACACCTGTAAAGTACGTTATGCCTCCCTCCATAGATCCTCTTAGTGATAAAAATAAGCCATTAAGTGAAAGCACAATTCAAAAAATACTTTCAAAATACGATGTAGACCCTGAACGTCCGATACTTGTTCAAGTAGCTAGATTCGACCCTTGGAAAGACCCTATAGGTGCAATCAAAGTTTACAGGTTGGTTAAAAAGAAGATACCTAATGTGCAGTTACTACTCATAGCAGCTATGGCATCTGATGATCCTGAGGGATGGATTTATTACGAGAAAGCAGTTAGATTTGCAGGTGAAGACTATGACATACATTTTCTAACAAACCTTATTGGCGTAGGGCCTTTAGAGGTAAATGCATTCCAAAGAGTAGCAACGGTGGTTTTGCAAATGAGTATCAGAGAGGGGTTTGGGCTTTCCGTTGCTGAAGCTTTATGGAAGAAGAAACCTGTTGTAGCTAGAGGTGTTGGGGGAATTAAGCTTCAGATAGTTAATGGCGTATCAGGGTACCTTGTTAAATCTATTGAAGAAGCCGCTGAAAAAACAATATACCTTATAAAAAACAGCAATGTGAGAAAAAGACTTGGAGAAAACGGATACAAGCATGTTTTAGAGAACTTTACAATAGTAAGCCATTTGGAAAAATATTTAAAAATATTAGCAGAAATGTCTAGGTCAAAGGAGTAGAATATAGGTTTTCATGAACTATCTCCCTAAGCTGCTTCCTAGGCTTAGGTTCAGGTTTCTCGGCAGGCCAGCCCATAGCTATAATAGCGATAGGTATTTTGCTTGAAGGTATGTTAAGAATTTTCTGTATTTCCTTAACGTTTCTAAGAGTCTGTATCCAAACTGTTCCTAGTCCTAAAGCGTGTGCTGCAAGCATAATGTACATAGCCGCGTTTGCGCAATCTACTTGGTAAGATATTGGAGCTAACTCCTTATCGCAAATAACAACTATGGCTACTGGAGCATTGGATACTGGTTTAGCCCATCTATGTATTCTAGATAATTTCTTTAAGAGCTCTTTATTCTTCATGACAATAAATTCCCAGGGTTGCATATTCTTAGCACTTGGAGCAAACCTTGCAACGTCGAGTATTTCGAAAACCAGGTCATCAGATATAGGTTCCGGCTTAAATATCCTTATACTCCTTCTAGTTTTCAAGAATTCTAAATACTTCTTACTTTCACTAGTATTATTTTCAACCATGCCAGATATACCCTTCTACACTTATTATTCTTAAAACTTAAAAAATTTCCATGAATTAAATGTTCATGCGTGTAAATGTTTTGGAGAGACCAAGACTCTTCTAAACAATAATTTTAAATTTTCTGGTTCTATAATATAATGGGCAATCACTTTTTCTTCAAATAAATGTGTGAAAAGTTTAACAAATCATATGCAATTACATGGCTGAAAGAGGGTTAGGCTATTGAATGGTAAACTATTTCCAGCAACCATTATCGAGAATACGTCCCATACAGTATTTAGACATATTGTAGTATATTTTGCTAATTGCTAGCAAGTGAGGTTAACGTATGAACTCCACAGTATTTTTCATAGCATCATTTCTAGTTCCTATAACCCTAGGTTTGCTGTCATTCATAGTCGATGGTAGGAAAGCCGATATATATTTGATCTTTAATTTATCTTTAATTACCATAACCTATCTTTTAGGTACACTACTGTATTTCGAGAGTAAAGAAAAAATAGTTCATGTAATTTTAGTAAAAAATAATCTACTGGGAGAATTCTATGGCTTAATAGTGGACCCTTATTCCGTTACTGTAGGCTTGGTTGTACTTTCTTGCGGCATACTGTTTCTTGTTTATTCCATAGATTATTTAAGTAAGGATAACAAGCTACACCCTGTAAGGAGGGGTAAAGGGAAGTTTTATGGGTGGATGCTTTTATTTATGGGTTCTACATTGGCTTTTCTTCACTCATCAACACTAATAGAGGCTTTAATATTCTTCGAACTTATGAGCTTATCATGTTGGGGAGTAATTTCATACTACGGGTCAGCTAAGGACATAGTTTCAGCAAACAAAGCATTGCTTTACACGCATGTAGGAGCAGTTTTAGGACTCTATTTAGCTTCATTCCTTAGCCTATATTACATTGGAGATACTAGCCTATTTTCACTATCCAATTTACCTGCTTACGCGAAAACTGAGCTTCTCCTACTTGTAATGGTCGCTTCACTAGCTAAATCAGCACAGTTCCCATTCTATTCATGGCTTTTAGACGCTATGGTTGCTCCAACACCAGCTTCAGCTTTTCTACATGGAGCAGCTATGATAGAAATGGGTGTTTACTTGTTAGGGAGAATTGCGCAGTTCATAAACGCTACATTCCCTATTGTATTGTACGTTTTAGTATTGCTAATGGTGATCACATGTGTAATATGTATGTTAATGTATCCTCTGCAAGTGAATGCTAAGAGGTTTCTAGCTTACTCGACAATAGGAGAGACTATGATCATGTATATTGGCGTAGTTTATGCCTTAGCAGGTTCTAGTATTGGGTTAAAAGCGACTATAGCTTATCTCGTAAGTCATGCGTTCATTAAAGGTTTAGGATTTTTAATTGTGGGTGTTTTCGAATATACTTACGGTACACACGATATGAGACAAATAAGTAACTTAATTCTTAAATCTAAACTTTTGAGCATGGGATGGTTTACATCGATAATTGGTCTTTCCGGCGCTCCACCTTTTAGTCTCTTCTTTGGCAAAATGCTTATATTGGCATCGGTTACTAGTGTGGAAACCCTGCTATATAACTTAGCTGTAGTAACTAAAATACCTACCTTGATGAAGTACTCTATAATCTCCCTCATAGTATTCTCTTTAACTTCGCACTTCCTCTTCTATAACATGATTTCTCAAATAACAATTTATGGAGGGCTTATCAGTTGAGCGGTATGGTTAATAGTAGGATATTGAAAGTAGCTTTCTCCTCCCTTACGGTAGTTGTATTAACCTTAGTATCGTTAATCATGTATGTTAACAATATTGAGCTCGATATTCATGGAATAGTGCTTAGTGTAGATTCTATATCGTTACCCTTCATTCTAAACATAGGGATAGTTGGCATAGCAGCTATAATTTCATCTTACGAGTATTTACGGCTATATGATGGTAAAAACATAAAACTTCCATACTACTTCTTCCTTTTA
>NJED01000040.1 GCA_002254745.1 Desulfurococcales archaeon ex4484_217_1 | reverse complement strand
CATTCAGCGTCAGCGTATATCCTAGCACTAGAGTACCTAGGTCTAAAACCAGCTCAGGTAATTAAAAGTGTACAGAAGTAATTAGAAATATCATAATTTGCAAAACAGCCTCCAAATTTCCGCAATCACCTCTTAAAATATATCTTAGAATTCATCAAACAGCCTCCAAATTTCCGCAATCACCTCTTAAAATATATCTTAGAATTCATCCTCAATCTGCAATAGCCAAAATGCTTGACGAAGCTAGAGAATATATAGATAAAAATATTTTAAATAGAACACCTACGTACTAATAATGTAATGTGTTCATGAAGATACAGGAGAATGTAGGGAATGATTGTTGAATTAGGGGAAAAGGAAATAATTGTAAGGAGGATTTCAACACACATAGATGCAAGAGATGTAATAGAAATAATTAATAATACTTTAGAGAGAAAAGATATTAAGATGATATATAATTTTGAAGGTTCACCTGGGCCTTTAGGTGAGGGTATTGTAATAAAAATTAAACTAAGTAAAAAACTCAGTAACGTAGACATTTCAGTGCTGAGGAAAATTTTTGAACTTAAAGGAATACCTGTTAAGGTTAACCCTGCTTAAGCTCTAATGGTGTTCTAAACCATACAACTATTAACCTTGCTTAAGCTCTAATGGTGTTCTAAACCATACAACTATTTGCGGAAATGGTATTTCTATACCCTCTCTTTCAAGTTTGCTTTTAATTATAGAGACTATTTCCTTTCTAACCTTAAACCATATAGGCGATGGAACCCACACTCTGATAGCAATGTTAACACTACTTTCTCCTAAGCTTTCCACGAAGATTTCCGGTTCTGGTTCGGCAAGCACATAAGGATGTTCTTCTACGACCTTTTTTACGGTTTCAATAACCTTGTAAGGATCCTCCTTGTACGCTACTCCTACGGTCATATCTAACCTTACTTACCATAATTCGTTATTGTTGCATTAAAAACTTCAGAGTTCGGAAATCTAACGTATCTTCCATCCCACGTCTTTATCTTCGTAGATAGAAAACTAATGTCGGTTACTGTTCCAGCTTCATTCTTTATCTTAACTGGTTCTCCAATGTTTAACGGCCTATCTACCAGTAAAAATATTCCAGAAATAAAGTTAGAAACAGCTTTCTCACTGGCAAAACCTAAAATAACACCTACTACTCCGCCTGTGACGAGTATTCCAGCGATATATTTTTCTGCCCCCAACACTATTAGGGCTAAAATTACTGATATTAAGAATATCATATAGAAGACTACCTTACTGGTAAATGCTAGAAGGTGCTGAGGAACTTTGCCTTTAAGTATACGGGAAGCATATCTTGCGGTTAGTTTAGCTATTACAAAACCTAGCATAATGTAAAGAAAAGCAGCAATAAAGTCTATTATTGTTAGAGACCCAAAATATTCTTGTAATTGGAACATTAATTCGCACCCCATTCCATTTTCAAATGTTCTTTAAACTGGCCTACTGTTATAGGTGTTCGATAGAAACCTGGTATTTTAACCTCCTTTACGTATTTAATAGAAATACTGTCCGGAGTTTCTATATTCACCTTAAATAAACCATAATGTGCTCTTTCGCCCTTATAGAATATGTTGATACCCTCTACCGGTATGACTATTTTCGATAATTCAATAAAATAGTTGCTTACATTGTCTATTTCTACTTTAACTACAGCCTCACCCATTGTTATCTCAGGTTCTTCATGATGTACGTCTGTAATGTAAAACCTACATATCAACCCATTCTCTATAGGCCCATATATTGCGTATTTTTCCTTAGTAAGAGTTATCCTGTCTATAATGGTGTTTACGTCATCTTTATAGAGAACTACACCTATATCTATAGGTGCTTTAAAGTATACTGTTGCTTTCTCTTTAGGCGATAATGTTATCGATGATTTAAGCTTTAAGTATATAGTGTTTGAGACGAAGTATTTTTGGTTAAGAGGAGGCAAGGGGCAGAAACGTTAAACTGTTGCTTTCTGTATCCCTTTATATTTTTGCTCTGGGCGATACATTTAATATGTGCTGTGCCAACAATTCCCATGGGCTTGTGGGCGATGGGAGCCATGCTCCGAGCCCCAAGACTAAACGTAGATGGGAGCCTTGTGCCGTTGGGCTCGACAGCCACCCATGAACCTACGGGATGAGCCGTGAAGGTGAGCCCCCTAGGCGAGGCGGAACCAATGAAAACCGTATCACAGTAAAACAAAAACACATAGAGCGATACGGTTAGAGGAAACGGTATATACCTAAATTTACCTCCTTAACAATTATTCTCCTAGATAATCTATTGTCCCCACACTTTCTATAATACTTGAAAACGTTCTCAGCAATTCTCGATATGTTGATTTCCAACATGTCTTTCTTAATAAGTAGTTTATTTCTTACTTCATACTTTCCGAACATTTTCTTACCCTACTACTACGGACCTTATTTTTATTGGAGGAGCGAATTCAGAAACTTTGTGGCCTTTCTCTACAGATGGTCTTTGTTTTAGTTCTTTTCCTAGTCCTTCGATGAAGTTTAAGTGTTTAGGTACTTGCAATTTAATGTAGTTTACAACTACAGGCTCCCTAAGCTCACCCTTCTCAATGATCCACCCAGCTTCAGGAACAAGCGTTAACACTCCTTCGCTTGATATGTCAGCTTTTACAAGACCTTCAACATATATTCCTTCTCTTGTTTCCTCAATTAGCTCTTGTAAGCTCCAATCTGACGGTTTCACGACTATGTTACTCATGAGAGCCTTTGGTTTATGAAATATTCCCCTAGCATTGCCTGTAGGCTCTACGTTCCACATTTTAGATGTCAGCCTTGTATGCATTAGCGACACTAATTCTCCATTTTCAATTAGAGTTTTTCTTCTACCATATACTCCTTCATCATCGAATGCGTATGAACCGTAGCCCCATGGTATTGTATTTCCTTCATCATCGAATGCGTATGAACCGTAGCCCCATGGTATTGTAGGATCATCTATAATAGTCAAGTCCGTCGTTGTAATTCTCAAAGGTATTTTAGGTTTCATCCGTATGGTATCAGCTTCCAGTAAATGGGTTAGCTCATGGAATATAGCTCCTGAAGTTGTATGGTCAAAAACTACGTTCCACTTTAAACCTCTTCTTAGAGGGTGCATGTGTTTAGCGTAGGCCACGCTCTTAGTTCTTTCGGAAACCTTATCTGCAATGCTTAGCAGTACTTTTTCGGAAATATCGTTTAAAGAACCAGAGAAACCTATTATTTCTCCCGCAATGCCTTTTCTATATCCATAAGCTACCCCAAACATTGCTATTTCAACAGTACTTTTATCCTCAATGGCATTAGCTCCCTCGTTAGAAACGTATTCTTTAAGAACACGTGAACGTGTTATAATAACTTCGCTTTCAGAACAACCCCTATCTTTAAGCCTGTCACCTAAAACCTCTGCTATTTCCCTGATTTTATCTGTGGAATGTACTTCGTCTTTCCCTATTCGGAACCTGCCTACAACAGGTCTTTTTAAACCATGCCATTCCATAGGCTTCATTTTTGCGCTTAACTTTTTAGCGTCGGAAACTACTAAGTCGATATACTTACTTACTGCTTTAGGGTTGTATGTAGACCTAATAGACCATGCTCCTTTGTTAAATGCCCTTATAGCATAGACTGTGTTCTTTGCAATGTTTTCTTCAAAACTATTGTTTCTATAAGCTACCTCTACTTCGTTTATACTGTAAACTATGAAGTCTAAGTAGTCAACCTCCTTAGCTCTTTCCAGGAATTTTTCCTTAAACCAGGTACTCATATTTCCCAGCTTAGAGGTTCTGAGAGGTGGTAATTAAGTTTAAGCAAGTATAGTTTTGCTACCGTAAACTTTAGTGAAAATTTCTGGCTCTATGAATAAACCTACTTTATCTTCTATTTCCAGAACGTCATCAACAGTGTAGCCTTTCTTTTTAGCGTAGCGTACAAGTACTTTAAGAAGCTCATTCCTTATTCTCCTATCTTTGAACGGTTCTAGTTCAAACAGCAGCTTTATTGAGAAAGCAAAATCTTCTAAACTATCTGAGAAAAAAGCCTTCAGCATGTGATAAAGTGAAATTTCAAGAATAGTTATTTCTCTTTCAAGAGTGCTCGCTGCCATTTCTCCGTCCTCAAAATATTAATTACTATATCTTAACATTACTATCTCGGGAGGCTTAAGCATTATGGTAGAGCTCGATGATCTTGATAAGAAAATAATAGCCATTCTTCAAACCGACGGTAGAATACCGTTTTCAAGACTTGCACAAGCTCTTCATGTGAGTGAAAGTACAATATATCTTAGGATAAAGAAACTTAGAGAAGCAGGTATTTTAAAGGGTTTTTCGGCAATCATAGATTATAGGGCTTTAGGCAAAAACAGCTTAGCTTATGTCTTAGTAAAGACCAGTCCAAGACAGCATCAAAGAGTTCTTAAAGTTCTATCTAACATTGATAACATATATGAGATATATGATGTGACGGGCGAGTATCAAGTGCTTCTAAGAATATTAGCTGAGAACAGGGTGAAATTAGGTGAGATAGTGAATAGAGTACGTAGAGTAAATGGTGTAAGGGAGGTCTATGTACTATACGTGTTAAATGTTGTTAAAGAGGAAAGAGCGGTGAGAGTCTAGAATTTATCAGTTTGAGAGCTCTTCATCACGTTTTCAGATGGTTTGCTACTCTTCATCTAGTTAATGTTGGTTAAATAGAAGATATTAAGTCTTACCTCTTAATATGCTCAATTACGAACTTAGCTATTTCATCTGCAGGATTTTTCCCAGTAGCTTTTTGAAACCCTCTCCAAAGAGGAGCAGCATTAACTTCAAACACCACATATCCGTTTTCAGGAGTTTCAGCTATATCCACGCCAGCATAGTATAGGTTTAAAGCCTTAGCAGCTTCCAGAGCATACTCTTCAACTTCAGGTATTTTGGGTGCTTTAACAACTTTAGCCCCCTGCGCAACATTGGTTTTCCATGAAGTATAGGATATTCTATAAACGGATCCTAAAACTTTATCGCCTACGACAAAGACACGTATGTCGCGTTGGGGTTTTCTAATATATTCTTGAATGTATAGTGGTTGATTTATTGAGAGAAAAGCTTTGCCTATATTGTAAGCTATGTCTGCTTCGTTAGTTTTAATAGAACCGTAACCTAGGGAGCCCATTAGAGGTTTTAAGACTACCTCTTTCCATTCTTTAACCTTCTCCATGGCTAAGAGAACGTCTTCAGTAACTATTGTTGAAGGTATGGGGATGTTGTTTTCTTTTAGCTTAAATAAGCTATAGAACTTGTCTCTAGCAATAATCATGGACTCTATGGGGTTTATTGTGAAAACACCAAGATCAGATTCTTTTATTTTTCTACGCTACTAATGTTGCTCTCATAGGAAAACGCATTATTGTTGGGTTAATGTAGAATTGAAGTAGCTAAGAGCCCTACTTTGCTCTTTAAACTTTGCAAGATAGATTTAACTACTTTAAAGGCTAAAACTATTCTCCGCAAGTAGTGCACGGAGACGAGGAATGAACATTTTTCAAACAATATTGCTAACAATAGCAATACCTCTGTTATCTTTTATACTGAGTAGTGTTATTACACGGCATGTAGCAGTGTTTATGGAGAAAAGGGGTATTGTAGGTATAGATGTCCATAAACCTCAAAAGCCAAAAATACCGGAAGCATGCGGGTTAGCAATAATGATAACTATAATTCCCTGCTCATTTTTAGCGGTACTTTTGAATACTAGCTTATGGCCTAAAATATTGGCTTTAATACTTACTTCTTCATTTGCAGGGATAGTGGGCTTGCTTGATGATTTAAGGAAATTAGATGCTATAACTAAAACTTTGCTAACTTTCCTAGCTGTAGTTCCCATAATTTTCCTTAAAGTATACGTTCCTAAACCTATGCTGCCATTTATAGGTACTACAAGGTTAACCCTAGTTTATTTAGCAATAATGCCGTTCGCTATAGCTGTAACTTCGAATGCTACGAATATGGTGGATGTTTTTAATGGTGTCATGCCGTCTTCTATGATATTCTGTTTTACAGCCTTACTTGCATCTTCAATAATTAAATCGATAAGTAGAGATTTAGACTTATTTGCAATATACGCTTCAGCAGTGATGTTAGCTGCACTGCTAGGATATTTCCGGTACAATAAGTACCCTGCTAAAGTATTTAATGGAGACGTAGGCAGCTTATTTGTCGGTGCATACTTTGGAGCTTTAGCTATAATAGGTAGGCTCGAAATAGTAGCTATGACGGCTATGATGCCATTGATTATGAATGGGTTTAACATAGTAACTTCAATTAAGGGGTTAAAGGAGAGACGTGAAATAGTAAGGCCAACCATAGTTAAAGATAATGGCTTAATTTATGCAAATACTACTAAAGAGGCTCCCATGACTTTAGCCCACTTATTTACCCTTAAATCACCTTTAACGGAAAAGGAGCTCATAAAATCTTACATGGTATTATCTTTATTTTCATGTGTCTTAGCCATAATTATGGCTATTTTGACCTATTGTACCTAAATATCTAAGAACGTATTCCATAAGCAAGAGCAAGTATATTGGTGCAGAAATAGGGTCTACATTAATGTTTAAATCCAATACGTTTTCAACATTACATGTAAATCTAAGATATCTATAAGATAATTCTTCAACGCCTGTTCTACAAATAACATAAGTTAACTTAGTATATGGCTGCGGACATTCTTCAAATATCGCGCTTAAACCATAGCTATGAAGTTTACTTTTAAAATTGTAGGGTATTAAGTAGAGGTAAGCATCAATTATGTCCTTGAGGTAGCCAGGTGTGATGAATGCTATATGCTCACCGTTAGAAACCTTGGCAATGACTTTGTCTATAATGTTTTTATACTTATCAAATAAGCTATAGATAATACTAGCCATATCCTTTACTTCACTATATAGCCTAGAAGATCTTTTAGTTACTACATTCTCTGGTAGTATTTCTATAGCTAAAGATGTAAGAAACATTGAGTATCCTAAGTTGTTTTCGAATAAAGTGTTACCAAAATTTAATCTAACAACGTTAGGGTATTTTACTCCCTTAGGAATGCTTTCCGATAGAACCACCATGTTAACATTTAGGAGTTTGTAGACGTCATATAGTCTTTTTAAGCTGCTAGGATTACTGGTTATCGCTAATAAGTTATAATTTCTTCTATAGGGTGCAATATGTGTTAAAAATGAAGTTAAATCTAAGAGAGTAGGATGGTGTTTCTCTACGTTTAGTGCGGTTAATGTCCAGTAGAGTATTGATGATGGTATTTTTCTTAAATATGAGTAGGTAATTATTAAGTTATTTTTAGATATGATATCTTTTACTTTATCTGCTTCTTTAATAGTTATTGCTTCTTTCAATTTTCTCTCTACTTCAACTACTTCTCTTTTTATTTCTTCAACAATGTCATACTTCATGGTCTATAAAAGTGCCTCCCTAAGCATTTCATCATATTTCATCAGCGGTTCTTTAGGTATTCTAGGTATTAATGCGAGTATTAGCTTCTTTGCTTTCTCAACATTTTCAGCCATAACCTTGGCTACTTCAGAAGCTGTTACTGGTTTTTCAGCCCAAACATCATAGTCTGTAACCATGGCTATTGTTGCATAACATATCCCTGCCTCTCTTGCTAAAATAACTTCTGGAACAAGAGTCATGCCTATAATGTCTGCTCTAAATACTTCCTTAAACAGTCTCGATTCCGCTCTTGTTGAGAATCTTGGACCTTCAATACAAACATATGTTCCTTTACTATGAACTCTTATGTTAAGTTCTTTAGCAGTCCTTATTATAATCTCTCTAAGTGGTTCGCAGAAGGGATCCGCCATTGAGAAGTGGCCTACAACACTGCCTTCGAAGAATGTGTATTCTCTTCCCTTAGTAAAGTCTATGAATTGATCAGGTATAACGAAGTCTCCCGGTCTATAATCCTCTCTTAAACTTCCCACCGCTGAAACAGCTATGATCTTATCTACACCAAGCGATTTTAAAGCCCATATGTTTGCTCTATAATTTATCCTATGAGGAGGTATCTTATGTCCTCTTCCATGCCTAGGTAGGAAGGCTATTCTTCTCCCAGAGTATTCTCCAATAACGATGCTGTCTGATGGTGGTCCATAGGGGGTATATACTTTTACTTCCCCAATTTTCTTAAATGCTTCCACATCATATAGTCCAGAGCCCCCAATGATACCTATTTCTGCTTTTTGTTTAATTGGGACCAACATAATAACACACCTTTCTAAACCCTAAAGCTAAGATAGTAGTTTAAGAATATAAAAAGTATAGCTAGCAGTCTAAGGTAAAACGAATTTATCATTTACTTTCTTAAGAAATCCTTCTTCAATAAGGCTTTCAAGAGCATCCTTGTAGTATGCTTCACCAACATCAATACCGTACCATTCTTTAAACTTCTCAACTATTTCATCATATGTCCACTCCTTCTTAGTTTTCCCTTCTTCACCTAGCATTCTACGTAAGAACTGGGTAACGTCTTCTAGTCTAGTCCATGGATACTGAAACCATGTCCACTCCTTTACCTCAATAACATAGTAGTCCGGTTTAAACTTTGCCACAGGAGATATCCACTGGAGCGCTGCTATTCTTAGCTCGCTTGGTTTCCATTCACTCTCAATAAACTCTTTAGCTAAAAGTAAAGATTCTCCTGTATCAACAATATCATCTACGAGTAGTGCCTTCATCCCCTTAAGGTCTAATTTATATTCAAATTTTATTATTGCCTTCTCAGCCATTTTCGCTGCTTCTGTCCAGTGCTGGCTTTGGATTGAAACAAGGTTTTCAACACTTAAAAAGTCGCAAAGAAGCCTTGCTGGAACGTAGCCTCCACGGGCAACGGCAATTACTATACTCGGTTTATACCTTGATTCCTTAATTTTCTTAGCAAGCTCTCTAGACCAAGAAACTATTTCATCCCAAGTAACTAATTTGGTTTTTACTTTAACCAAAATATCTCCCTAAATCACATTATTTAACCAAATATATAAATCTAATCTTGGAGCCCGCAGATAAATGTACGTGTTTGTTTCAATATTCTGTTAATACCAATATACACGGCTAGAAAGTACTTTACAAAACCATTATTACCTAAAACAATGATAGAGAATTAAGGAGAATGGACATGACGCACATAAGTAGGGTTCTTGTAGGAATAGATGGTTCTGAAGTGTCTGAGAGAGCTCTTAAAGTAGCTATAGAATTATGTAAGAAAACGGGTGCAGAGCTTCTAATAGCGCACGTTATTGAGAAACCCCCAGTATTGACTATAGTTAGAACGCAGGAAGAACTTATTGAGAGAGCTTTTAAAGAATATGCTGATAGGTTGCTAGCAAGAGCTCTTTTCAAAGCTGAAAAGGAAGGTGTTAAGGCTAAACTTCTTCTATTAAAAGGAAAACCTGGTCCACAACTATGTGAAGCAGCAAATAAGTATGGAGTAGATTTAGTAGTTGTAGGTTCTAGGGGGCTAGGAACTATTAGTAAATTCATAGTTGGCAGCGTATCAGATTTTCTAGTAAGACATTGCACAAATAAGTCTATACTGATAGTTAGATAGTTCAAAGACTTCTGATACAATAATTCTGAAAAAGCTTTGGATTCACATACAGCTAAGAACATTATTAAACCAAGTAGTGGAAGTAGAAGCATTCTACATGGCGGATTAGCGGAAACTGTATGTTATGGAAAACAGGTCTGTTCATATTACGTTAGAAGGTTAAGCTATGCGGAGAATGTAAAAATACTAAAACTTCAAGGTATTTAATCGACGGTGGTAGAGGTGAAGATTTGGCTACTCTTAGAACTATTTATTAGATTCCTTAAAGTTGGGATTGTTGGCTTTGGCGGTGGCTGGGCTATATTACCTATAATTGAAAGAGAAGTTGTTGAAGAGGCTAAGTGGCTCTCTAAATCAGAATATTTAAACTTAGTTGCCATAGCTGGCTCTACTCCGGGCCCTGTTGCCGTTAATGCTGCTACGTATGTTGGCTTTAAGCTTGCAGGACCCTTAGGAGCATTCATAGCTACTTCCGCTGTCGTGTTACCGCCGTTTACAATAGTTTCGCTAATCGCCTACGCGCTTGCCGCCTACACTACTAATAGGCTTGTTCAAGCATTACTGAACGGTTTAAAAGCTGCTGTAATAGGGTTAATACTTTTAGCACTATTTTCAACTGTGAAAGGAACATGTACTTCACTACCTAAAACACCTCAAATAATGTCAATATTGTTTATAGTAATGTTCGTAGTGATTTCAGTGTCTGTATTCAAAGTGCATCCTCTATTTTCACTGATTATATCAGCGCTACTAGGCCTACTTCTCGGCATCCTCAAA
>NJED01000039.1 GCA_002254745.1 Desulfurococcales archaeon ex4484_217_1 | reverse complement strand
TTCGGAGCATTAGTTTCAGAAATGGTAGATGCAATAGTACCTATGCCAAGTACTTCAAGTGTAGAGTTAATACCTAAGATACCTTGGGGAGAATTCAAATATACACCGATATCTATTAGCTTACCTGCTGAGAAACCAGCACCAACAACACCTTCTATGCCTACATTACCTTCAACGTATCCTACAGCATATAGACCAGTAAACAAGGTGGAAGGAGAGGTAGAGGGTGAAGCAAAATATATTTTCCCATTATTTATGGGTACTAAGGTAGAAGGAGAGGTTCTAGGGGAAGCAAAGTATGAATATGTAGGAGCATACGGTAGAAAAGTAGAAGGCACCATAGAAGGTACTGTAGGATACGAATATGCGGGAGCGTACAGTAAAAGAGTTGAAGGAGAGGTTCTAGGAGAGATAGGGTATGAGTTAGCTCCACCACATAGAGTAGAAGGGGAAATTCTAGGAGAAGTAGGGTATAGTATGCCCGGCTCCTATACGGTAAGTTTTTCAGAAACAGCAGAGGTACATGCTTTAGCCCCGCTAACATCTACGGTAAGTTTTTCAGAAACAGCAGAGGCTAAGGCTAAAGAAGGTGTTTCTTCTACGATAAGTTTTTCAGAAACAGTAGAAGTAACAGTATCTTAGAGGTGGAAAAATGATTAAAGCGTATTGGGAAATAGAAGTTTACGATAAGAACGGTAAACTGATAAGTAAGCATAGGCAACCATGTAGGAGCCTACTAGCTAACTTCATAAGAATACTTAGAGGAATGCTGTTAGCTAAGGGAGGTACGGCACTAACCTCTTACGGTGTTAAAGCTTCATGTTCTGTTAAGAAATATGATGGAACCGAAGATACCGCTTATACGGAATGGTATGGAAGTTTAAGTTACGGTATTTTTACATGTGCTGGTTCTAAATCAGCAGATAACGATGACAGCTACGGTATTATGGTTGGAAGCGGAACTAAAACAGTTGAAATAGATGACTACAGTTTAGAAAGCAAAATATCTCATGGTACTGGAAGTGGACAATTAGACTACGATACCCACACCATAAATAAGTATGAGGAAGCAGGTCAAGTAAAAATAGAAATTCAAAGAACATTTAGAAACGTTAGCGGAGCAACAATAACGGTAAAGGAGGTAGGGTTGGGTGTTAGAAACTACTGTGAAGATGGAGATGGAGTTAAAAAAGACCTTAAATTTCTTATTGTTAGAGATTTACTAGATACTCCTAGAGATGTTCTAGACGGTGGAAGCTTAACGGTTAAAATAACTATAATTGTTCCTACTGGGTGATAGCTATGGTTAATCTTAAAGTGTATCTTGAAATCAAAGTAATAGATAAGAAAGGAAAAGTAAGGTTCTATAGGAGAAAGAATAGTGCAGTATATAATTTGGGAAAAATACTATACGGAATACTTCTCGCTATAGGTGGTGGAACCAATACGAATGTTAAAGTAAAAGACTATTCGGGTGCGGAAGCAACGGTATATACTGAGAGAAAAATTATAGCTGGTCATGCTGGTGGTACAGTTATGGCTGGTAATGCTTCAGAGGGAGACGATACTTATGGTATTATGGTTGGTTCAGACAACACTCCTGTTTCAGATGATGATTATTGTTTGAAAAGCAAAATAGCTCACGGAGACGGAGATAACCTATTACACTATAGTTCTCACACTTTTGAGGATGTTGAGGTTGGAACAAGCTACGCTAGGTTTAGAATGAGCAGAAGCTTTACAAATAATGGTAGTGTAAATGTTACGGTTTACGAGTTCGGTCTTGGAGTTTGGAATTACTGGAAACACCATGACGCAGTTTATAATGATGTTAAGTTCTTAGTGTGTAGGGATGTTGAAAGCGGTGGAGTAACAGTTAATCCAAGTGAAACCTTAGTTGTCTTATATACTTTCGAGGTTACATTATAAGATATGATAGCTAATTTTTTTAAGTGTTCTAGAACATACTTAAAGTGTGAGGTTGGATAAAATGCCTCCTGAAAGTAGGGTTAGTGCGATTGTAGAGTACGAGATTAGGGATAAGGAAGGTAAGCTAATTAAGAAGGGGAAAGTGAAAGGTAGGACATGGACTAAGAACTTTGCAAGGCTCATAAGGATACTGTTTGGGGAAACTGGTGATGCTAGTCCTAACCAGCCAGTAGAAAGAGGTGGAGTTTATGTTTCAGTATCTACTAGCGATTTAGGAACAGCTACGGTTAAAGCCCCTGAAGGTAGCGACTTCTACGGTATTGTTGTAGGTAAGGGAGGTACACCACCTACTAAGGAAGACAGTACAGACGTGTATAGGTTAGCAGACCAGTTCTATCATGGAGACGCAGATAATAAGCTACACTTCTACGATACTTTAGTTGAAAACGTTAGCGTTTCAGATAGCAACATACTGGTAACTGTTAAGAGGGACTTCAAAAATAATGGAAGCGTTGATGTAAGCATAGGGGAAATAGGTTTAGGAATAAAGCTAACGATAGGGGGAAGCGATTACTATTTCTTCATTTATGTAAGCCAGTTTACTAGTGCCGTATCGGTTCCTGCGGGAGCTACGATAACATGGTTTATAAGGTTAAAACACGGTTACTTAGCATCTGAAACGCCGAGTTAAGCCTAGCAAGGTAAAGGTGTTTGAAGTTAAGTTTAAAACATTTTTTTCAATACTTGTTTTAGTCCTTATTTTCTCCTACTTGTTTATCGGTGTAGTGTATTTTACTAAGAAAATAACTGATAGCATTATGAGTAGAAGCTATATTAACGCTAACTTGGTTTTAGCTCAAATCCTATGGTTTATCCTTAGCTTGTTATTGCTAACGTTTATATGTGTTTTAGTAGTATTGATATTATCGGTGAAAGAATGAGTAACGATAAGCTACATGTTAGCGAAGTTGTTAAGCTGATTTCCAAAGAAGTTAAGGGATTATGGAGAAAAATACTTTTCTACGTTAAATCATGGTTTAGAGATTTACTTTATGAACCAATATACATAGAGGAGCTACATAAGTTCCTTGAAAAATGGAGGAAAGAAGTACTACCAGAACTAGCGTACACCAAAGAGACTTTCGACTGCGATGATTTCGGAGCATACTTTAAAGCATGGCTAACTAAGGAAAGCGGTAAAAACTGTGTTGGAGAAGCGTTAGGCGTAGTTCATGTACCTGATGTGGGAGATGTAGCTCACGAATGGAATATTGTCTTAGCTAGGTTTCCTATGGGGGAAGTAGAAGTAGTTCACGTAGAACCCCAAGTAGGACAAGCGTTTATAACCCACACCTATGACGGGTGGAAGTACAGCCTAATATGGGTGCTGTTCTAATGGAAAAATGGAAATGCATAGGGAAAGAATATTATGATACTATTGCTGGAGTGCCTATCTATTTTTGCAGAAAAATAATATACAGAGGCATGGATGTTACAAAGTACATTAAAGGAATGTATAGGTCGGAGAAAAACGAAATATGGATTACAGAATATGCTGACGGAGACACTATAGCCCATGAAGTAGCTCATGCAATACTTAAGAAACAACACCCAGAACTATATGAACTTGCTAAAAAAGATGTTGAAGCTAAAATAGTAATTGAGAAAATGGTTAGAAACATACAGGAAGAAGTAAAAGAAGAATACCTATTATGAGAGGTGGCTATGTAAATGGAAATTGATTGGTTACAGCTAATAAGTACTCAAGGAGTAGCTGTAGCAATAGCAATATACTTAGTGTATTGGATAACCAATAAGCTAGATAGGAGAATTGAGAAACTAACTGAAGCAATCAATAATTTAACTGAAGCAGTAAACACCTTGAAAATACTGGTTGATAGGGGTAGGGAACATGATGGCGGAGAGTGAAACAACATATCCGATTTTCCTAACTGCTAAGGAAATGGAGGTTCTTAAGAGAACGATTAGCGGTTTCATGGTTTTAGCTAGAGTACCAGATAAGGAAGCTAAAATACTTAACAGCATAACCGATAAAATAGTTAGAACTGAAACGTATTTCGGAATGAAAAAATACAGGATACTATACTATGCTGTAGTTTTGCTTAAAAAGTATCTTAAAGAAATAGAGGACTTCCCAACTAAAGGAGAACTGGAAATGTGCCTAGCAGACCTAGAAGGCTTATTAATAAGAAAGCTAAATAAAGAAGGAATAGAGGGAATAGCGTAAATGAGTGGGGAAATCACTACTTGGATGTATGTGCTTAAAGTAACTGAAGCAACACTTAAAACTATCAAGGAAATACTAGACTACTACATGGAAGATATGCAGAAAGAAAATATACGGTGGCATAATCCAAGCTAGAGTTGTGAAAGAGAAAGAGAGGGGATAGTGTAAATGAGTGAAAGAGAAATAGCTGAAGAAATAGTTGAAGCTTATGAGACATTTTTTACTGAGTTGCTACGCTATCTAATAGCACATTTACAGAGAGCAGAAAGAGAACTAGAAAAATGGTGGTATAATCCAAGCTAGAGTTTAAGACTTCTTTTTTTCTTTATGAATTTAACGTATTTTTCCTTACCTCTTAAGTTAATGAACCTTCTAGTATCTCCGAAATGTACTAGGAGACATCTTAAATCAACGTATATCGGAATGTTTCTGTTAGCACATTCTATGGAAAACTGAAGGTCAAACATAATACCTCTCCTAGCAAGAACCCCTAGAGAAGTGTCTGTAATATATTTATAAGGTTTAAACCCTACCTCTTCAACTACCTTACGCTCTATGAGTGTTAAAGGTAAACCCATGAAAAACACTTTCTTCAGCGGAAACGGTACTTTCTTAGCCTCTAAAAGCCTAAGTAAGTCCTTGAGCTTATAGAAGCGGTACTGGTAAGGAGATATTACTTTTTCCCTTCTCATATCTTTATCTGTAATGTTTACCCAGTCGTTCCACCACTCCCAATTACAGTAGCAAGATATTACTGGATACTTGTACTCTAAGTAGTCCTTTATCAATAGTTTAATGTGAGAAGGGGAGACATTATTACCATTAGGGGGTTTATTTTCACAGTACTTCACCATGATAGTTAATAAATATAAGAGTTAAATATAGTTTATGTATCATGGAGCAATAGTATGAGCGAGTACGCTAAGGAGCTAGACAAGTTCGAGAAGGAGTTTAGGGGGAAACATAAGCTAGTTAACACCATTTACTTTCTAACTAGAGAGCTGGAAGAGGTTAAAGAGGAAAACCGCAAATTGAAAATTGCTTTAGCAAAAATCCTAATGGAGTACCCTAACATTAAACCTAAAGAGTTAGAAGGCATAGACCTATCCACTATCCAAGAAGAGTTGAAGGTAAAGTATTGGGTTGAAATAGATAGGAGAATGGAAAGTGTTAGAAGTGCCGTATTGAAAAGTGTTATAACATTATATAATATTTATAGGAGACCTTTAACAGCGGAGGAAATCATTTCCTACACTATTGACAGGTATGCTAAGGTTTTTGGAAGAAAGAAAGCGGAAATACTAAGCATAAAATGGGATTTCCGTAGAAGACTATACGAGTTAGCGGAGCAAGGGAAAATCATTAGAGTTGGAAGAAACCTTTTCCTACCGAGAAACACAAAGGAAAAAGTTGGGTTAGAAAAATATTTTAAGCGGTAAAGTGTTTTACCTTACCCGTGTTTAAATCAACTTCTATCAGATACTTGTCCGTGTATATTGATATGTGGTTTTTCCCCATAACTACGAAGTGTATTTTATTAGTACTAACTATTACTGGTTCTACATTCTTACTTTCAGCAAGTCTCACTAGTTTTCTACCTATTTCATCTTTACCCGTAGCGAGAGCTACAGCACCGCAGTACGCTAGAATTACTGGTAATGGTTCAAACTTATCTAATATTTTAGTTAAATTGGTAATTTTTTCCACAGCTAAAACACCTTCCAATAGGAAAATGTGGGGGAAAATGGATAAAAAAGTTTCGGCTAAAAAGTGAATGCTAGGGTTACAAGGTATTTTCTTAGATGTGCTGGTATTAGCCAGTATAGTTCGCTTCTATGTTTCTTGTTTAGATGCGTTTTCATAGCTGAAATATGGGCTGTTATGAATAGTGCCTTAGATGCTCCCGTTCTTTTCCTACGCTTAGCCTTATCAACCGTGTATATTTTAGCTAGTTTCCTAAGAAACAATTCCCTAAGCTTAGTGTTAGCACATAGCTTACAGAAAATAACGCCGTGTCCGTTCACATAGATTACCTTATCTCTAACCTTGCTTCCCTCATTCCATGCTTCCCTATACATCCATAGGTAGGGCTGAGAAACCCTCTTACACCTAACCCCCAAAATACCGTCTATGAAACCATACCATATTGCTTTATAGTAGCTGTCAATTTTAGCTTCAACCATCTAAAACACCTACACTTTTCCCCATAAAGAAAACCACAGCCACCAATACAAATAATATCCTAACCCATATTTAACCCTTAAACACACCGAAAACTACACCGCAAACCACAAAGCATATTTAACCCTAAAACACGGAGAAAACCAAGCATCTTTTATAGTATTTTCTTGCTGATTTCATCATTCTTTCTACCCAT
>NJED01000038.1 GCA_002254745.1 Desulfurococcales archaeon ex4484_217_1 | reverse complement strand
TTGTTAAAACATGGATAATGAATTTCTTGAAACCTAAACTAGAGCAGCTGAGCATCTTATCTAATACCTTTCTATCATTTACATTTCCCTTGGTAATCAACACTATATGAAACGCTTTATCCTCTAATGCGCTCATAAAAACCTACCTTAAAACTTTAAGCACCTTCATAAGCTCTGCTTCGAATGGTTTAAGCTCTGCTACAACAATATCCTTCTTTATTTCTAAGATAATTTCTTGAATCATTTCTCTTAATGTAGATAAATGCTCTCTAAGTAAGTTACTAACCGCCTTCTCCTTAACTTTAACTAGAAGTTTTCTACGTTTTTCATACACTCTCTCCACTAATTTCCTGCTTTCAAGAAATTGAAGAATGGAGGATAAGTGTCCCTTAGCATACCCTGTTTTCTCGGAAAGTTCTTTCAGAGATAAAGGCCTTCCTTCAACAATTAAGATAGCTAATACAAGAGCTGCTGTTGCAGATAACCCAGTTAGTTGTAGTAGCTTAGCTAAACTTAGCATTCCATTAACCTCTACTATTCTATCTGTTCGAAACGTTCAGAAAAAAGAAACTATGTTTCTACTATTAAAACTTAACCTAAGGAGGGTATATAAGATGGTATATAAAATACAAAACACTGAAATGGTTTCTATCTTCCTTTTGCCGCTACTATAGATATTACATCGTTATCCTTTAGCACATAGTCTTCTCCAAGTCTTCTTTTAGTACGTACATCTATAGCATAAAGAAATGTTTTACCAAGATCGGTATGTATTTTATAAGCTAATTCTCTGGCTGTTGTACCTTTCCTTACAAGATAGACATCAGGGAGAACATTTCCTTTATGATCCGTTAGCTTTATAGGGTCTTCCACAGGGTAAATGGCTATCATGCTAAGTTTCTCTAAGACAGCCTTGTTTATTGCTTGCTGAACACCTGTTGAACCCCATTTTTTCAAAACTTTTTCTCTAATGTATTCTAGTCCTTTTCTTTCTCTAGTGGTAAGTTTTGAAGAATCCAGGATTTTGAAATCGGGATCTCCTGGAATATACTTTATCACTCCTTTGTTATCCTCTGCTATTGAAAGATCCACCTTATTAGCTACAATTATTGTTGGTTTAGCTATTTTTCTTAGATTTTTAACAAATAAAAGTAATTCCTCACTCCTCCAGGAGGAAGGTTTTGATGACTCTAGTTTTGATTTTCTTAAAGCTTCAATAACATGAATTTTCGTTATCGTTCTGTATCTGAACAACCTCTTCTATGGGATTATATGTTCCTGGAGGTACAGGTCTCCCTTCAGCATCTGTTGAGCCTGATGCATCAACTATGTGTAGTAGTACATCTGCTTTACGTAAATCGTCTAAAAATTTATTGCCTAAACCTCTACCTTTGTGTGCGCCTGGAATTAGGCCTGCTACATCCATTAAAGTTACCGGTATGAATCTTATCCCGTTTATGCATATTGAGTTTTGAGGATTATCTCTAACACCAAATTCTTTGCAAACACATTGCTTCCTAACATAACCTACCCCAATATTCGGTTTAATCGTGGTGAATGGATGGTTAGCTATACTTACCGAGACCATGGTAGCAGCAGTAAAGAATGTTGATTTTCCCACATTTGTTTTTCCAATAACCCCGATTAGTAAGGACATTTATGACCAACTCAATTGAACACATGTAAGTTACACTATGTGGTTCATAAAAACTTATAAACTTTATACCTTTAATATGTGGTGGAAATAGCTTCTCTAAAAGAAGCATATAAATTTATAAACTTCCACCAGCATTCTCAAAATACGAATTAATATTGGTGAACAGCTATGTACAAGTACCTTAAGGAGCTATGGAAGAAGTCAACAGAGGAGCTTAAAAAGCTAATGAAGGAGAGACTAATAAAGTGGCGTAGAGGCCCCTCTGTAGTTAGAATAGATAAACCAACAAGATTAGGTAGAGCAAGAGCCTTAGGTTATAAGGCCAAGCAGGGTTTCGTAGTTGTACGTGTTAGGGTAAGGAAGGGTGGACGTAGGAAGCCAAGACCAAGAGCAGGTAGGAGACCTAAAAGAATGGGCGTCTATGGTTTCGCACCAGCTAAGAGTTTAAGGTTAATAGCTGAGGAAAGAGCTGCTAGAAAGTACCCTAACTTAGAAGTTCTTAACAGCTACTATGTTGCCGAGGATGGTAAGTATAAATGGTATGAAGTTATACTTGTAGACCCTAATCATCCAGCTATAAGGAATGATCCTGATATTAATTGGATATGTCATCCATCTCAAAGAGGACGTGTTTTTCGAGGGAAAACCGCAGCTGGTAGGAGAATGAGAGGACTTCTAAGAAGTAAAGGGCTTAAAGGTACACACAAATACAAGTGGAAAAAGAAGCAGAAAGAGAGGAAGCTTAAGAAGAGACATGAAGCATCTAGAGGAGCTAGAATTATAACTTAGTGCCTGAAAATAAGAGGAAAAAAGTAGAGTTTAAGGAAGATACTTTGAAGGGACATTATGGTAACCCCATTGTGAGAATAACTTTTCAAGTGAAAGGTGAAGAAGCAGAAGAAACGTTAAAGTACATAGCTAACAAAATGGACGATATTAGTAAGAGAATTTTGAAAGCATCCTTGGATTTAAGAACCGAAGCATCAAAGCTTTATCTAAGATTCTCCAAGCAGGAAGCATATCTTGGAAACGTAATATTAGAAGATAGTGACGATGTTATAAGGGTTATAGTAACATTTAAAGGTGTAAAGAATAAAAGTAAAGCTATTAGAGAATATTTGGAAAACATTGGAATGATATAAGATGAAGTTAAAAGGACCTGTAGACTTCTGCATATACTATAGGAACCCTGAAGAAACAGCTAAGTCAGTAAAACTGGCCTTAAAACTAGGATTTAAAACAGTAGTTACGTCTATAACGCTAAAGGAGCAAGATGATTTTAAAGAGTTAACAACCAAGACTAATGAACTTAAGAAAATGATAAAGGAACATGGCTTTGAAAATATTTTTACACGCTTACATCTTATAGGCTCAGATATCTCATGGCTAAAGAGCTGCTTAAGAAAGCTACGATATGAATTCCACATAATATCTTCTAGGCCATTAAACGTAGAAGCTCTTAGATTTGTGGCTAGAGATAGAAGAGTCGATAGCATTGTTTACGGAGATAGAGAGTTGGCTAAATTCTTTGATAAATCACAGATGAAGCTAATGAGAAGTACGGGAACAGTACTGGAACTACAGTTTAACAGCTTATGGTCCTCTACGCACAAGTGGTTAATATTTAGTTTACGTAGAACATTAGGCTTAGCTATAAGGAACAATGTTCCCATAGTGATTTCTTCAGGAAGTTCTACGCTTAAAAACATTAAAACGCCACTTCAGTTAGCTTCACTATTAGTAGTACTTGGAATACCCTACGTTTACGCCAAGCAGGCAATATGCACTGTCCCTCTCAGCGTTATCAAAAGGAATATGCATAGATTATCTAAGAAACATGTAGAACCGGGAGTTGATATAGTATGAGTAGTTTAAGGTGCTCACTATGAACGCGTTGAAATTGTTCATAGCCGTGCTAATTGTAGAATTAATGTTTATTACGGCTACGACCTCTCTTTTTATATTTGGCCTCATAGACTTACCTGTATTCGCTATTTTTTCTGTTCTTGCTCTTATCATGTTAATACTCACGTTTACCTTATTTAAGCTAATTAAAATGATAATAATTACGAATAGGACAATAGTAAAAATCAAAAGTGAAAAGTTGAAGCTTAAGGAAGTGCTGAGAAAACCTAGGAAAAGATACATAGTTTTCCAAATAGTCTCCGAAAAAACTCTTAAAACAGAAGAGGTAAAATCGCTAATAAACAGCTTGATTAAGGAAACGTTTGGCTTAATAGGGTCAGGAAATATTAACGCCAAACTAATAAGCTACGATGAACATAGTATGAAGGGAATTATTAGGTGTGTCCATACCTACAAGGATGCTGTACTTTTCGCTCTAGCGTTAGCCTCTGTAAAAACCGGGGATAAAGTAAACATTATTCCTCTAAAAACTACAGGTACACTACGTAAAGCTAGAGAAATAGTTAAAACGCTCAGTATAGATTAGAAGTAAGCGGAGATGATGAAGCCGCTCCATTCCGGATAGGTGAAGAACTCGCGACGAACTGATTCCCAAATAATCTCATACATGCTTTCTACAAGGTGCAAAGTAATGTCAAGCAAACTACATGACGAATATTTTAGAGAAAAGTGATTGGTTATGTTCCGGAAAGATTTTTGAAGAACATGTTGAGTCCGTACTGATTAAAGCTAAATGTTTAGACTAAATTACATTTATGTAGGCAATAAGTTTAAACTTCATTATATGGATACTAGTTAGGTGGATGATGAATTCCCCGGTTAATTAATGAGAATGTGATTGAGGGACTACCAGCTGACATAACGTTTAAAATATACGATAACAGTAAACTGTGGTAAGGTATATTTACACCTCTATAAACTTTAGATGTAGAGTCCAAAAGTAAATATAGAGGAGTGCTGAAATGTTCCCTCCAACGACAATGGGTTACGATAGAGCTATAACAGTATTTTCACCTGATGGTAAACTATACCAGGTTGAATATGCTTTCGAAGCTGTTAGAAGAGGCTGGACTACTTTAGGCATTAGGTCTAAACATGGTGTTGTTCTAGCAGCTATTAAAAGAAAAGTTTTACCTTTAATGGACTTTTCAGGTATTGAGAAAGTATTTAAGATAGATGATCATATCGGAATGACTTTTGCCGGTTTCGCTTCAGATGGTAGAGTTCTAGTAGACTACGCTAGGTTAAGAGCTATACAGCATAAGCTACTATACGACGAAAAAATAAGTATAGAACTCTTAACTAGGAGAATATGTGATGTAAAGCAAAGCTATACTCAACATGCTGGCGTAAGACCCTTCGGAGTAGCCTTAATAATAGGCGGAGTTGATGATGGTGGGCCTAGGCTTTTCATGACTGAACCTAGTGGGCAATATATGAGTTACTTTGCCGTAGCTATTGGAGCGGAAGGTCAGGCTGCTAATGAATACCTTGAGAAACACTATAAGCAAGAACTAACAATAAGCGAACTCATAACATTAGCTATTAAAACGCTTATGGAAGCTTCTAAGGAGGAACTAGGTCCTGAGTATTTGGAAATAGGCTATGTAAGTAAAGAAGAACCCATTTTTAAGAAGCTTTCGATAAGTGAAATTTCCGAGTACATATCTAAGATTAAAGGTTAACACTATTTCAGAAATAAAGAGTAAACATAGTTTAGCGTAGGCTGATAGCATTGGGCACTAAGAAAACCGAGTATGTTATTGCAAGACTAGAATCCCATGGGCATAGATTTGAAATTCTAGTTAAACCCGATTTGGCATTTGAATTTAAGAGCGGGGCTAAAATAGATATTAGAGAAATTCTTGTAGGTGACTTCATATACAAAGATGCTAGGAAAGGATTAAAGGCCTCGGAAGAAGCTGTTAAGAGGGTTTTCGGTACAATAGACATATACAAGGTTGCTGAAGAGATTTTGAGAAAAGGAGAATTACAGCTTACAACAGAGCAAAGAAGAAAGCTAATAGAGGCTAAGAAAAGGAAAATAATAGATTTCATATCTAGAAACTGTATTGACCCTAGAACTAAACTTCCTCATCCACCTAGGAGGATAGAGCTGGCTTTAGAGCAAATAAGAGCAGGTATTGATCCTTTCAAGGATCCGGAATCGCAAGCATTAGAAATAATTAAGAAACTAAGTAGAGTTCTACCAATAAAAATAGCTAAAGCTATAGTTAGAGTTAAAATCCCACCACCTTACTCTTCTAGAGCATATGGTGTTTTAGCTAGCCTAGGTGACGTGAAAAGGGTCAGCTGGCTGAGTGATGGAAGCTTATTTATGGAACTTGAAATACCTGCCGGGATGCAACAAACACTCATAGATAAAGTTAATTCAGTTTCGAAAGGAGCAGGTATAGTAAAAATAGTTGAAACTAAATGGTGATAGTCAATGCCTATACTTGTACAGCATAGACAAATAGTTTTACCGGGTCAGCTATTAGCTGAAGGTAAGGATGTGGAGGTTAAAGCCCAACATACCATATACAGGGTTGGTGACAAATACTATTCATCAGTTATTGGTCTTGCAGACATACAAGAGGGTAAAAAGTTGTCAGTTATAGCTCTTGAAGGATTCTATTTCCCCAAAGTCGACGATATAGTTATAGGTATGATTGTAGACACAGGTTTAACTTCATGGACTGTCGATATTAGATCGCCCTATTTAGCAATACTCCATGCAAGCGATGTACTAAATAAGCCATTTAATCCTCTAAAAGACAATTTGAGAAGACATTTAGACATAGGGGATTTAGTCTTATCTAAAATAAGCCAATTTGACCGTACAAGGAACCCTGTATTAACAGTTAAAGGTAAAGGACTAGGTAAAATAACTAAAGGAGTAATCGTGGAAATAGTACCTTCGAGAGTGCCAAGAGTCATAGGTAGGAGAGGTTCTATGATAAACATGGTTAAGGAAGAAACTAAATGCCAGATAACTATAGGTTTAAATGGTAGAATATGGATTATAGGTCCCACACCAGTTCATGAGGAAGTAGCTGTACTAGCTATTAAGAAAATTGAACGGGAAACCCATACTTCCGGGCTAACAGACCGCGTTAAAATGTTCATTAGAGAAGAATTAAGGAAAAGAGGTCTTACAAAGTGATAGGGAAAATAAAGTTAATTGATGAAAATGGGTTAAGAGTGGATGGGAGAAAGCCTGGTGAACTAAGACCGGTAAAAATGGAAGTTGGCGTGTTAAAAAACGCCGATGGGTCAGCATATGTTGAGCAAGGAAACACTAGGGTTTTAGCTGCGGTTTACGGTCCAAGAGAAATTCATCCTAAACACTTAACATTACCTGATAGAGCTATTTTAAGAACAAGATACCACATGGTACCCTACTCTACTGATGAAAGGAAATCACCAGCACCTACTAGGAGAGAAATAGAGCTTTCAAAAGTCATTAGAGAAGCTTTAGAATCCGTTATTTTTGTAGAACTCTACCCCAGAACAACAATAGACGTTTTCATAGAAGTAATACAGGCGGATGCCGGAACTAGAACAGCAGGTCTTATGGCAGCATCTCTAGCACTGGCTGATGCCGGGATACCTATGAGAGATCTCATCGCAGCAGTAGCTGTAGGCAAAGTTAATGGAACATTAGTTTTAGACATAAACCAAGTTGAAGACGAGTTCGGCGAAGCAGACATGCCCATAGCTATGATGCCAAACCTAGGCGAAATAGTTCTACTACAGCTTAACGGGGTACTAACGGAGGAAGAATTTTATGAAGCACTTAAGTTAGCTCAGAAAGGTATAGTGCAGCTCTATGAGATAGAGAAGCAAGCTCTCATGAGAAAATATTGTCTAGGTTAAAGAAATCGTCCATAGTCTCGCTCATAAAGAAAGGTCTAAGAGTTGATGGAAGAAAACTTAACGAGTATCGTGAAATAACCATAATACCCAACTATATAGCTAAAGCTGAAGGATCAGCATACGCTAAAATAGGGGGTACATTAGTAATAGCTGGGTTAAAAGTAGGAATAGGTACACCATATCCTGACACACCTAATTGCGGAGTTATAACAGTAAACGCTGAGTTCGTACCCTTCGCTTCACCAACATTCGAGCCTGGACCACCAGACGAAAACGCTATAGAGCTTGCTAGAGTTATAGACAGAAGTATAAGAGAGCTAAAAGTAATTGATTTAGAAAAACTAGCTATAATTCCCGGCGAAAAAGTTTACATTCTATGGCTCGACATATACGTTTTCGACCATGACGGTAACTTACTTGACACATCAATGTTAGCTGCCATAACAACTCTATTAACAGCAAGAATACCTAAAGCAGTGATTAAGGAGGACGGTAAAACAGTTGAGCTAAATAAGGAAGTAAGTGAACCATTACCCATAACGAACAAAGTAGTTACTGTTAGCGTAGGTAAAGTTAATGGGAAATTCATAGTTGATCCTAACATAGATGAGGAACAAGTGCTTGACTGTAGATTAGCAATATCCATTTCAGAGGATGGTAGAATAGCGGGAATGCAGAAAATGGGCTCAGGAACGTTTGCATTAAATGAGGTTATTGAAGCGGTAAAGATAGCTAAGGAAGCTTCTAAAACGTTATTTGATAAAATAAACGAAGCGATAAGAAGTATAAGAAAATAGTTAACCAATAATTTTTTAAACTAAAACCTACTACACTTTCTAGACCACAAATAGCACGTTAAGAGGCTTTAATTATGGGTAGGACGAAAGTTGTTGGTATAGCTGGCCGATATGGTGCTAGATACGGATCTACCTTAAGAAAGAAGGTTAAAGAAATATTGGAGAAAAGATATGCACCGCATACGTGTCCTTTCTGCGGAGTAAAGGGTAGGATTTACAGAGTTAGTGTAGGCATATGGAAATGTAGAAAATGTGGAGCAGTATTTGCTGGAGGAGCTTACGTGCCTAGAACAGGGTTGAATAAGTTTTTCCCGCCTATTATTGTTAGGAAAGAGTAGACCATGGTTAAAAAGAAAATCATAGTAACTACATCTCATAGGCCTTCTCCAAGAACAAGAACTTTTGTTAAAGAATTATCTTCAGTATTACCTTTTTCTGTGAAGATAAATAGAGGGAAAAAGACGTTAACTGACTTACTCATAGATGCTCTAACAATTAATGCTAATAGATTAATTGTTGTACATGAGAGAAAAGGTAATCCTTCAGCACTAAAAGTATACGTTGTTGAGGGTAAAAAACTGAAAGAGTATGTAACGTTCAACTTAGCAGGTGTTGCCTTATGGAGAGAGTTAACCAATGTTTCTAAAGTCTATAACCCTGAAAGTATTGCTGTAGAGTTTCATGAAGAAGAATTAGCAGTACTTGTTGAGAAAATAACCTTCAGTTTCAATGCTAAAATACTTTACGATGAAAATTTGAAAAGAGAATTCGACGTTATAGTTTCCTTAAAGCCCAGAAACAAAACAGTGCTCTTACTTTTCATTAATCCCTCGATAAATAAAATAGTTGGCCCAATATTGAAAATAAAAGAAGTTAAAGGTAATAATATATGAAGAGGAAAGCTCGAATCGTCCTAGAATTTGATAGTGAAGAAGAAGCACGGATAATTTATGAAGCTGTCCTTCCAGAAGCGAAAAGCATGCCTACGGAAAGAACTAAAGCATCCATAATTAAAGAAAACAATTTAATAGAGTTAACTATCGAAGCAGATAGTACATCGAGTTTAAGAGCAGCGTTAAATTCTTATTTATCGTGGTTTTCAAGTATATTGAAGACAGTTAAGTATGTTAGGGAAGTGGAAAAGCATGGCTGAAAGAATACCTCCTGAATTACAAACAAGAATAGCTCAATTACAGCAGCTTCAGGAACAGTTAATACTCGTAAAGACATCTAAAGAAGATTTAATGAAGGAGTTAACAGAGAAGAAGGAGATTTTAGAGTTAAGGAAGAGGACTTTGGAGAAGCAAGAAAGTTTTCTACAGAAACAGTTTGAAGATTTGAGAAAGAAAGTTACTGAGGAACTAATGAAAACATATAGACGAACATAAGGATTAGAAACCTAATACTGTTCTAACTAAGCTTTGGTGTTTATTTGTGGTTAAAAGAGAGCGTGACATCGTAGTCCTAAACTTAGACCTAGATAGAATAAACGAAGACATAATATCAAATATTATTCTTGAAGCAGAGGAAATTATAAGAAACTGCATAGTGAAAAGTATCGGTGGTAAGTTAGTTAGTGACTTGAATATAACCATAGTTGTAGATAAAAATGATAAATTAACTTTCACAATAGACGTTACATTTTCTGCTCCTAGGTTTTTAGAGATAGAATACGATAACATAATAGATACCGCCATAGAAGAAGCCGCTAAAACTATTGAAAGCAGGTTGTTGAAATATGTTAAAAAGTGAAATATGTAAGTTAATTTCCTCGTCGAAATCTATAGCCATAGTTACACATAAAAATGCTGATCCCGATGCTTTCTTCTCAGCCTATGCTATTCTTAAGCTTGTGGAGAAGTTATGTGGGGCAAAAGCAGACCTATACTTCCCTGAGAGTATTAGTGCTGCTACTAAGAGAGTTGTTGAATATTTTTCCATGAAGGTAGACTATTTAAGTAAGGGGATTAAGGATAAAGAGTACGATTTAGTATTTATTGTAGATACTGGTTCTCCAGAGCAACTTGGCGAATACGTGGAGCTTATTTCAAAGAATAATATTAAGATAGTCTTAATAGACCACCACTTTACTCACGACTTTTTCTTGAAGAAAGCCATTTTGTATGTTGATTCCAATGCGAAATCTACTGCAGAGCTTGTTTACCAACTTTACAAAGAATGCGGTGTTCACATATCCAAGGATGTTGCTCAATACCTTCTTGTAGCAATATTATATGATACACGACAATTTAGCATAGCAAGACCTCTAACGTTTAAAGTGGCTGGAGAGCTTCTCGAAATAGTAGGAGAGTATAGAAGTTTAGCTGGTATTATTAAGGCTCCTATGGATGTTTCAGAGAAAATAGCTAGGCTGAAAGCATCTAGGAGAATGGATCTCTACAAAGCAGGAGACTATTTAATAGCAGTAACTAATGTTGGAGCGTATGAAGCAAGTGCTGCCAGGGCAATTCTCGACCTAGGAGCCGATATGGCTTTTGTAATTTCAGAAAATGATACAGTAAGAATTTCTGCTAGGGCAAAACAAAACATAATTAAGCGTTTAGGTATTCACCTAGGCAGAGATGTTATGGTAAAACTGGGGGAGCTCATGGGAGGTACTGGCGGAGGACATGATGCTGCAGCAGGAGCAGAAATGTAACTATTGATCATGTTAAAGGCTTGATAATTAAAATACTCTCTAAAACACTTGAAAATAAAGGACTAAAACTAACACCTTTAAGGCCCTAGAGTAGAGGGCAAGAAGGCTATGACTGTAATTGAAGTTGATAATTTAACGTACTATTACCCTGGCAGCTCAAAACCTGCTTTAGCCAATATTAGCTTGAAAATTGACAGGGGTGATTTCCTATTAATAACAGGTCCAAGCGGTAGCGGTAAGTCTACATTAGTTAAAACGTTTAACGGTATAATACCCCATCTTTATGGAGGTAGATTAGAAGGAAAAGTTTCCGTTAAAGGCAAGGATACAAGGTATTGTACTGTAGCTGAATTATCGAGAACTGTTGGAATAGTTTTCCAAGATCCTGAAAACCAGATATT
>NJED01000037.1 GCA_002254745.1 Desulfurococcales archaeon ex4484_217_1 | reverse complement strand
GCAACAGCAGCTCTTGTACTAGCTATCTTAATTGTTGAAGGAAGACCTTTATCTCTGAAAGAACTTTCCGAGAAAACAGGGTATGCTAAGGGACACTTATCTTCCATTCTTCAATTTCTTGAAAGCAGGAAATTGGTGGAGAGAGTATATGAAAAACGCAGAAAACTTCTAGTTAAAGTTAAGGAGAAAGCAGTTAGTAACTTACTTAGAGAGCATTTATCTACGTTAAGAGAAATTATTCAAGAAATTATCTCAGAAATGAAGAAAGATATTGTTGTAACAGAGCTTAAACCATTCGAAGTAGAGCTTATGAAGATGCTTAAAGTTTTAAGGTAGGTTTTTATGGGCGTATTAGAGGATAAAGCATTTCATATAGTGCTAATTACCAAGGGAAATGTAGATGATAGACTATATTTTGAGAAAATAAGGGACATAATTTTCGAAAATATAGCTTTTACCCTCATAATAAAGTACCATAAAATGTCTCATGTAAACTTAAATAAGTTTCTCAACGAGTTAAGAAGTAAACCGCATGAAGTTATTGAAGCATGAAAAAGGTGAAGTCTATGGGTAAATATGAGATAGTACTAACTACTGACAGAACTATGATGAGCAACCATCATGGTAGGGAGTTCTTAGGTTTCTTGGCTACTGGGCCTGCTATAGGCTTACCTGAAAAACTGTGGTTATGGCTTGCTGCACCCAAAGTTAGGGTTGATGAAGAAGGTAAACCTGTTGAAGCACCTTACGGCATGAGGAAAGTCGAAGCTAAACTTATTGAGGCAGGGTTTAAAGCCGCAATAATAGATCCTGATGCTAGGGAAAAAGGTGTTAAGATTATAGCTGGAGGCCCTGGCGCCTGGCAGTGGCTTTGGGAATTAGAGTATTGGAGAAAATGGGGTGTTGACCTTGTTATTGATGGTGAAGTCGAGAAGGTCATAGTTGAAATTGTTGAGGAAGCATTAGCTAATGAACCTTTACCGGACTACATTTATGTTGGACCGTATGATAGCCCAAGTATTGAAGAAATTCCCGTAATTAAGGGTGCAAGCGTTAATGGTCTAGTAGAAATTATGAGAGGATGTCCTAGGGGATGCCGTTTCTGCCCCGTAACCCTTAGACCTCTAAAGTTTATACCATTAGATATAATCGCTAAGGAAATTAAGGTTAACTTGGAAGCCGGTATCGAACTCTTCCATAGTGAAGACATTCTACTGTATGGTGCTAAGGGTGTAGAGCCTAATCCTGAAGCATTAATTAAGCTTCATAAGCTTGTGTTAAAACAGCTGAGCTTATAGACAGACTTAAACCCTATAGAAGTCTAATAGTTCCAATGTTCTTTGTGCCTATGGGCACGTTTAAGCATAAAGACTGGTTTAAAAGGAAGCATGTTAAACGAGAACACGTAGACGTGTTATTGAAAACACTATATCATAGCACATATTGGGCTGAGGAAATAATGAGTAAATTCTACTTAAAAGGACTAAGCATGTTTCCAGTAAAACTACTATTAAAGTTATTCATAAGGTATGTGAAATATAGGGTAGAGAAGCTTAAACCGCAATTGGAAGAGATGTTTAAAGGATAATCTGCTAGAATATAAGTTAAAATAGTCTAATATTCTAAGATACCTCCGGGTGTAAAGCAGTGGCGTTTGATGACGAAGACATTTTTAGAAAGCTAATTAGAAGGTTTCTAAAGGACTTCGAAGATGTAGAAAGGTTTTTTGAAAAAGAATTAGAAAAGCCTTCTAGTAAAGAATACTTCTATGGTTTTTCGGTAACCATAGGTCCTGATGGCAAACCCATTATAAGAGAATTCGGTAGTAAACCTAAGCGTAAACACATGGTAGAGGCTAATTATGTGGAAAAGCATCCTAAGATAAGAGAGGTTTCCGAAGAATACCCTGATATAGATATCCTTGAAGACAATAACACAATAACAGTTATTGCTGAAATTAAAGGCGCAGACAAGAAAAACATTGATGTCAAAGTCCTTAAAGACAGAGAAACTCTTGTAATAAGGGCTCCGGAATATTTTAGAGAAATAAAACTACCTTCAAAAGTAAATCCCTCTAAGGCTAAAGCCCGTTATAAGCATGGAGTCTTGGAAGTAGTTTTGGAAAAAGAATAGGCAGAGGTTTGAAAAGTGGTAGCGCCTCTATGTAGTATTTGCCGTAAAAACCAAGCTATGTATGTTTGCCGAAACTGCGGTAGAGTGGTTTGTAGTAATTGTTTTGAACCCTCGGTATGGCTATGCGTAGATTGTTTTAAGAGAAAAGCCAGTATAAACCCTCAAGTAGCTATTCCTGAAATACCTTTACTGATTAAACTACTGTGGACAGGTTTTATTTTTACATTTGTTGGTTTTGCTTTGATGATGTTAGCTACATTAACTTTAGGATTAGCCAGCAGAGAAGCATATATCGTATTACCTGGACTAATAATTCCCTTATCAAGTGAAATAGCATATGCAGCTGTAACATGCTTTTTCGTTATTGCAATCGCCATCATGGTTTTATTCATGCTTAAATTCATGAAATAATGTTGAAACATTTTAGCTTAGTGCTGCGTGATTCGATGTGGTATGTTACCTTGAATCTCTAGGTTACCCATCTTGCGGTAATGTTGTTGCAGTGAATAACACTTTTATGAGACCTTGTGATGCCGGGTTAAGGAAAGTAGGAGGAAATGTTGAAAGACTTATCTACGATATTGTCTTAAGTAGGCCTGAAGACTATCTCTCAATATACCAGTCATGCTGTAATCATAACTGCTTAAAATGTCATAGTTGGTATTTTTCACAGTACGCCGAAGGTAAATGGATGAAGCCTGAAGCTATTCTTAAAGAAGTACTGAAGTATAGAGAAACAGTAACTGTCTGGGAGCCTAGAAGTAGAGCTACTATGTGGCATGCCTCAGACTTGTGTGCGCACTGCGGTGTATGTAAGGTTTCAGAAAGTAAGGGGCCGTTTTGCCCGAATAAGCTTAAGCCTGAGCAAATTCTCTTTTCACCCCAAGGCTATGGCCCGGCCAGAAACATTATCTCCTTCACTGGAGGAGATCTATACTGTCAACCAAGCTTCTACGTTAAAGTATTTAAGCTAGTAAAAAGGGAAGCTCCGGAAATATGGATTCACATCGAAACTAACGGATACGGTCTAGTACGTGAAAACCTTGAATTATACTACTCAGCAGGACTAGACTCAATATGGCTTGATATGAAGGCATTCGATGAGAAAACATATAGAGGGCTTTGCGGAACCACAAATAAATGGATTCTTGAAATACCCTCAATAGCTAAAGATTTAGGGATAGTTTTAGAAGCGGTTTTAATTTACATTCCAGGCTTAGTAGAGCTAGATCAAATAGAAAAATTTGCTAAACTCCTTTCAGAAGTGGATAAGGAAATACCCATAACCATACTTGCTTTTTTCCCCGAATACTTACTGTCAGGATTCAGAAAGCCGACATATAATGAAATGGTAAATGCCTATAAAGTAATGGAAAAATACGGTTTAAAGAAAGTTAGGTTAGGAAACGTAAGTGTATTCTGTAAAACCATGGAAAACATAGAGAAGCTAGTTAAAGAGGTAGGTAGGGAGGCTGTCGGACTTTAGGTTTAACAATGAATTTCTCAATGAAGATGACTATATTATTCTTAAAATTTTAGCTACTATGTTAATTAAGGCTATTTTTAAGAGAAGCTTTGAAGCTTTTCTCCTATATTTAATGATCAATACGTCTTTCACTCCTCTAACGCTTGGGGTATATTTTAGTCCTCTGATTATAACTACAGGTATTCCTTCACCACATTGCTTCATGAGCAGTGCCGCAGCTGAACATATTTCATCAACAACAATATCTAACCCGCCGAACTTCGGTCTACCGTAAAGGTCTTTTTCTCCAAAAAGTCTCGTAAGCGGCTCTATTCCCGAAGAACCTACCGCTACATCTATTGAGCCGAACTTACCATTTGAAATGCTAAATTCAGTATCTGAGATTACTACTGCCACGTTTTTACCCGTAATTTCCTTTATCTTTCTTCTTATCTTTTCTGCTTCCAAGTCGAAGTCTAGATCGTTTGCTATAGCATATCCATGAGGTAAATTAGAATAATCTACTCCAGCATCCGTCGCTATAAAACCGTTCTTAGTTATTGTTATGAGGATACATTTTACTTTTTCTAGAGCTTTTAGTCCGTCTTTAACGTTCTTAGAAATTTTACCTATATGTTCCCTAAGAAAACCTGTTGGTACTGCAAGTAGTACTCTCTTACTGTTTTTCAGAACTATTTCTGTTTCTACAGGGTCTTTTTTGAAAATTTTACTTACTATTTTAGCCTTAAAACTAGGTTTCACGGTTTTTAAATCGATAATGTCTCCTATGGCCTTTTGGAGGAACTTAGATGTAATAACTATTACATCACCATTCTCTACGTTTATGCCTAGTTTTTCAGCTTCGCTAACTATGAGTTTTGCTACGTCTGTTTTCTCTTCCACTAGCGGCATTGTTAACCCATATAGCTCTATTTTCTCCACAACTAAGTCACCTAGAAATCTTAAGCTAATTATGTGGTTTAAAGTTTAAGGAGAATTTTTAATCATTCTTAATAACTAATTTCTCTACGATGTAGCTTCTTTTACCTACAGGTTTTACGAAAGAATAGGGTGGTATATCTTCGTAGATTACTAGCCCCGGAGCTATCCATGTATATGGCCCTATTTTTACTCCCGGCATTAGGGACACGTTTATTCCTGTCTTAACATAGTCTCCTACAAATGCCCCTAATTTTCTTCTCCCACTGTCAATTCTCCTGCCTTTTAAAGTTACTTTAACTGTTTTATCGTCTAATCTCAGGTTCGCCGTTATTGTTCCTGCTCCAAAATTAACATGCTCCCCTATTACGCTATCTCCAACGTAACTTAAATGGGGAATGTGGGTGTGGTTCATTATTGTGCTTGCCTTAATTTCGCATGAAGCCCCTATTTTAACGTGGTTTCCTAGGACAGTGTATGGTCTAATGTAGGAGTTTGGCCCTATGCTGCAATTTTCACCTATAAACACTGGTCCTTCAATGCATGTGCCTGACCTTATGATGGTATTTTTCCCTATGATTACTTTGCCTTTTATGTTAACGTTTCCTTCAACTACGCCCTCTATTTTACTTTCCCTTATTTTACCAAGCATTATCTTATTAAGTTCTAATATGTCCCATACTTTACCCAACTCGAACCATTCATTACGCTCAATAAGCACAACTTTAACTCTGCCCTTCCTTGCAAGCTCCGTTACCGCATCTGTTAACTCTATTTCCCCTCTTGGCGAAATTCTTGTTCTGCTAAGAAAACCAAATATTTCCGTTGCTAAAACATATATTCCGGCATTGATTATGTTTGATGGTTCTTTTCCTTTTTCAGGTTTTTCAACTATGCCTTTAAGGAGTCCGTCTCTAAGTATTAGAACTCCATAATCCCACGGATTCTCAACAGGTACGCCTACTAGGACGTTCTCATGGTCTTTTGCATGTAAAAGTATTTTCCTTAAAACTTCTCTATTTACGTATACGTCACCGTATATTAGCAGAAACGGCTCGCTCAACATGTTCTCCAAAACTTTTACAGCATGCCCTGTCCCTAGAGGTTTTCCTTGATCTACGAATACGATGTTAGCTTTATTCCCATATTCTTTCTTAACATAGTCCATTACTTTTTCTTTAAGATAATGTACAACTAAAACTATTTTCTCAATACCGCATGCTATGATGTTATCTAGGATGTAGCTTATGAATGGCTTGTTTAATATTGGAATTAATGGTTTAGGTTTAGTGTATGTAAATGGTTGTAATCTTTCACCTTTACCTGCAGCTAAAACCACCGCTGTTTTAATCTTCGGCACTTTCAAGCACCGTAATTATTTATTCTTTTAACTTTAGGGTTGTTAAATATCTCTTTAATCTTATCCTTCATTTTAATTACGGGTTCTCCTTCAGGTTCAAAGACGATTATTGGTTCTTTAAATCTATCTCTAACTACCTGATACAGGTCCTGAACATAGACTGGAATTCTATTTACTTTCCTAGCATATGTTTTCTTTTGGATGTTATATCTTGACTCTATTCCTTCATAAACTCCCTTAAGAAACATTAGAAGCTGATTAGCTGGAATGGAACCTATAGGAGCTATTACAAGTTCCTTTACTTCAAATGTTTGTGCTTCCCTACCTATTCTAATACCCATATTGTAAGAAGCATCTAGAGGGCCTAGGTAGGGCATTTGAATAAGAGCTATTTTGCGCAAATACTTTACTATAGGCTCCTTTCCCGGCCTTAGCTTCTTATATTCTTCTACTCCTTTTAAAATGGATATTAAAGCTATGTTCCCTATAATTTCAACCGCCACTATTTTATCAGGAAATGAGAGGTTAACAGAAGCATTAGTTACCTCCTTAACTACAGCACCAGCTTTAACATTTATGTCTAAACTTGTGAAATCATGTTTCCCTCTGCGAGTTGTTCTTACGGCGAAGGTTTCTTCAGAACTTATGTTTCCTAGGGCTACTTTTCTCACAGCTTCAACAATTTTATTTAATTTTGCTTCAACAACCTCATAGGCTGGTATAACTTTCTCAGCTTCAAGAACGTTTTCCTTAATTTTCCCAGCAAATTCGAAATGATTATCTGCTTCAACAAGGACAAGACCTAGAAATCCTTTGGGGCGTGGATATACTTTTACATTAGAATTTAGTTCTAAGATTCTAGCTGCTGCTATGTTTTCTAAGCCAAGAGGCGTTTTAACCAGAATATTAGGCTTATTCAAAAATTTAGGCCTCGAAATACCGAGCTACTTTGTGTCTAAAATGAGTATTTCAGAAGTACTGTTTAAGCTTTTTCTTCCTGTACAATAACTTCTCTTATTATTTCTTCTGCTTCCTTACCCTTAAGCATTAGTGGCGAAACAACAACTGCGGGTTTCGGGCCTTTAGGCGTCGGTATTGTAAGAAGTTTTGACTTGTAAATCTCAACTTTTCTCAGAGGATATATTTTCTTTGCTTGAGCAAATATTTCGCTTGACAATTTGCCGAAGATCATTGCTTTAATTAGCTCACCTAATGTCATTTCTGAAGCTCTTTTTTCAATAATTTCTTTCATAATTTTCCTAATAGCTCTCTTTTGCGAAGACTTACACCTATAAGATGTCAATACCACTGCAGTTATTCTTAAACCGTAACCGTCTTTTGTTTGGACATTAAATATGCCTTGCACTTTACTACTTCTTCTCCTAACAATACTTCTCATATAATCTCTAGCTAATTCATGACCTTTAAATCTTGTAATACATTTATCTCCAATAATCTTAATTACTTGGAAGAATAGGTGAACGTGAACTAAAGTAAAGTCGCCTGTTAAATCATATAGGGTTGTTTCAATAACTCTGCCAATAAGTTTCAGCGGGTTATCTGATGGCGTTGTTCCTAGAGGGACTTCTCCGAAGACTGGAGGAGCTACTATAGTATACCATTTCTTCATTTTCCACTTATCCTTAACTGCTGCTCTAGGTGCTGGCATATATTTCCCCAAGACTTGTTTGTTTTCTTAAGCTACCAAATTTAGGGTTAAAAAGTAGTATAAAAGACTTACTTTATAAGCTTCCATAGGATTTCTGCGTTCACTTAAGCTTCTTAAGTAGTACTTCAATGGATTTCACATGCGCTAATATCTCGTTCAAAGTACTGTATAGTGTCCCTATAATTCTATGGTTTCCTCTTAACTCAACAATTATTTTAATCTTGGAGTTTTCAAGCACGTCCTTTATAGCCATGCCTTCTTTCGCGAAAACATTGTCCGGTTTTAATGCATAATACACTGTTTTAGCTTCTCTCTCTTCTCCATAAGTTAAAACGAGTTCGGAATGTATTTTCACCCTATACTCCTCTAAGACATTCTATAATGTTTCTAACATTCTTAAATACGGGTCCATAGATGCTTTCTCCATGTGTCTTCTCCATAAGCTTTCTTAAGACTCGATGTAGTTGTTCGCCGAAAACTCTGCGAAGTGAGGAGTATGGTATTAATATCTCTTTTCCATGCTCTATAGCTACTAAGTCGTCTTCCTCTACCAAACCCGAGGTTATGAGTAGTGATTCTAACATGTAATATGGGATCATATCATATTTCCTTAAATACAAAATTTTCAACATCCTATTTTCAACATCTACTTCCCTTAATCCTTCTCTTAATAGTCTATTCATTATTCTACTCATCTTCCTAACTATGGCAAAGTATTCTGGCTCGTAGATTCTTATGAGCGATGGAAACTGTTCTTTAATGAAAACCGATTTTTCCATACCATATACTTCAATAACTGTACCTAGTATCAAAGATAGTTCTAAAGAGTCAGATATTGTCTCTGAAACCTTCTTTTTTAAACCATAAGTATCCCCTATTAAATCCTCTATTTTCCAAGCGTTTTCCTTGGCTTTGTTGATGATGTTCAATAGGTCTTTAACAATCTCCTTTATTCTTACAGGGTCATGTTCTATTAATTTTGTTTTCAAATCGTGTACCCCATGGTCTCGGAGGAACTTTTCAGCTTCAGCAATATCGCCTGTAATTCCGAAGAGAAATGGGACTAAGGAGTAAGTCAGTACTTCAACCATGGGTTTGTAGTTTGCCCCGGCAATTCTAAGTCCTTTTATTCTATCTAAAATGTCCTTGCTAACGCATTCGCTTAAGAACATTTCTTCAAACATTAATTTAGGATATTTGAAGAAATTATGAGCTATAATTGAGGATAATGTTAGTATGTAGTCTAGGTAATCATATGTTTTCTTAAGCGTTTGCCAAATAATAATCGAAACCTATGAGATAACCTCCCTTAGCATACTTATTTAAAGTTTTTACTGTCAATTCACTTAATGGTAAACCTAAGACTAGGACTGCCTCATTCTTAATGTCATCTATAGTAATTAATGGTTTAACCTTCACCGCTACCCTAATGTCTCTACTTAACAGCTTGGACACAATAACTGACGAAGCAATAATATCTGGAACTGTTGGATATATAAACATCTTTATTTCCTTAAACTTTGAAAGTTCGAGAAGCACATCTTTTATCGGAATGGTTTTTCTTCTTTTAGGCTTAGTAAAACCCAATAGGCTAGCATTATGTTTCAATAAACCACCTAGAATAACTAAAGAATTTTAGACTAAAAACTATCTGCTCTAATGCTTAGAGAAGATGTTTAAAAGGATAGGCTAGAAGGTTTTCGAAACCAGTAATTTAACTTTCTCTGGTTCATATTTCCAGTCTTTAGGCAGTTTCCCTATTCTCTTATAGTACTTAACAAGTCTTCTTATTCTAGATTCTATTTCTTCAAGTCCTCTTTTAGAATGATGGTCTTTAGGATGTTCCTCGAGATGAGTTCTCAGTCTGGCAGCTCTTTTCAATAAGTTAAATAAGTCTTCAGGTATTTCCATTGCTAATCCGTGTTCTTCAAGCACTTTGGTTATGCCCTTACCTAGAATAGGTTTCACTAAAGGTATACCATATTGGTCTCTTAGAATAATACCTATCATAGATGGTCCGTATCCTTTCTTGGCTAATTCAACAATTAGTGCTTCAATTTCCTCGGAATTCAGTCTAAGCCATCTGGGAGGGCTTGCTCTAACAGGTCTAGTTGAATGCGATTTACCCTTTTCTCTCTTCTTATTCACGTAGTACGCCCTCTATTTTTTCTTCCTCATAAAATACCATTTCCACCTTTTAAACCTTATCATTCCATTTCTTCATACACTATCCACTTGGCTAGTTTCTCAAAAGCCTTAGCCCTATGAGAGTACTTGTTCTTCTCCTCTACATCCATTTGTGCAAAGGTCGTACTGGAACCTTTAGGTATAAATATTGGGTCAAAACCAAACCCTTTATTTCCTAACTCCCTATAAGCTATCATCCCTTCTACTTCGCCTTCAAAAAGCTTAACATGTTTGAAGTTGATGAAGCCTACTACGGATCTGAATTTAGCATATCTATCTTTAACATTCTCTAGAAGCTTCAATACGCCTCTACATCCTATTGTTTCATATACATAGCTTGAATATGGACCTGGAAACCAGTTTAGGGCCCTTATAAACAACCCGGCATCTTCAATTACTACGGGTTTATTTATTTTAGGATAAAGTAGAGCTAAACTGTATAAGACTATTTCTCTTAGACTTCGAGCCTGTATTTCTACCTTACTTGCTTCTAACATTCTAAGCTCTATGCCATACTTTTCCATGATCTTAGATGCTTCTAAGAACTTATGCTTATTTCCTGTTATAAAGTATATTTTCAACCTTTTTTCCTCCTTTCTTTAACGTACCTACCTCTTCTCCTTATTTCAAGCATTCTTTCATAAACTTTTTGAGCATACCCTTTCCCCATAATGTCTTCGTAGCCTTCAACTACACTATTCTTAACGTAGTTAACAATATCGTAGTGTGTACTTTCAAGTGATCTTAGAAGTAAATGCATGTCTATAGCTTGTTCTTCTATCTCACTTGTTTTCTTAGAGAGACCAAAATCTATTATTACGAGTTCTTTACCAGTATTTATTATATTCGAAGTTGTGAAATCACCATGTGCTATACTGTTTAAATGAAGCTTAGCCATTATCTCTCCTGCCTTATAAAACAGTTCCTTTAACGTGTTAACAGTCATTTCTTTTATACAATGCGATAACAGTTTTCCCTCAATAAACTCCATTATAATTAAGGTTTCTTTAGTGTCGAAGTAGAAGAGTGTAGGTACAGGTATTCCTCCTTTCCTAGCAAAGTATAGCATTTTTGCTTCATTTAATGTCCTTCTTACTCTTAAATTTAGGTCGAATTCCGGTTCTCTGTATGGTTTAGGAACCCTCTTCTTAAATACTGCTTTATATCCTAAGAACGTGCCTAAGTAGATGTTTGCTTCGGCTCCTTTGCTTATGAGTTTTTCAATTTTAATTTCTAAATCTAACTTATCCAAGGGATGTCAACCTCATCTAGTCTCCAACGCTGTTTAATGAACGACTCTTTGACATCTACCGTTATCCCTGACTTATAAAGGAGAACACCTGTCCAAGCTATCATAACTCCGTTATCTCCCATATACTTCTTAGGCGTAATGTATAGTTTTGCTTGGTGTTCTTTTGCCATGAGCTTAAGTTTCCCCTGAAGTATAGGGCTAGCTCCAACGCCTCCGGTTAAAAGCACTTCCTTCTTCTTAGTATGAGCTAGTGCTCTTTCGGCGGCTTCTACAAGCATGTTGTATGCGTTCTCTCTGAAGCTTAAACATAGATCTTCGATTCTTACGCCTGGTTCTCTAGCTTTTCTGAGAGCTGCTGTTAATAGCCCTGAGTATGAAAGGTCTTCTCCTTTAACAACATAGGGTAGGTCTATTATTTTCTCTCCTTTCTCAGCATATTTATCTACTACGTGAAGACCTTCGATAATGTATGGTGGTGCTAATCCTAGTTTTCTAGCGAAAACATCTAAGCAGTTTCCAAGGGCAATGTCTAGCGTTTCCCCGAAAACCCTATATCGGCCTCCAGAAAAAGCAGCAATTATTGTGTTTCCTCCTGAAACGTAAACTATTAAAGGATCCTTCGCCCCGGTAAGCATTTTACCTATTTCAATATGTGCTACAGCATGGTTTACGGGAAGTAGAGGCTTCGAGAAATGTACTGCCAATGCTCGCGCAATAACAGCTCCGGAACGTAGACATGGACCCAGGCCTGGACCCAATGCTATAGCTATTGCTGATACTTTATCTATTGAAATATGAGCCTCAGCTAGGGCTTTCTTAACGACTTCAGAACAGTGTGTTGAATGATGTTGCGCTGCCTCCCTTGGATGTATTCCACCTTTCTCAGGAACATAAACCGACCTAACGTCTGCTAATATATTTCCTTCATCGTCAACTATTCCGCAGCCGAATGTATGTGCTGTAGATTCTATACCTAAAACTATGGTTCTTTTAGAGACCATAGTTTAAACCGTAGACTGGGCTAGGATTTTCTGCTTCTACCTCTCCTAGGTGCTCTTGGAGTCGCGAACTCCGTATATCCGCATTTACCACAGTGCCATCTTTCAACAGGTTTAAGGTGATGTGCCATTATGCTTTTACATCTTGGACAAACTTTGTTTTTAAGTCTTATAGTGCCTTTCTCGTAATCGTACTCATATAGTTTATGTGCGTGAGCCATTCTTAACTACCTTCTTCCTTCTTTTCCTCTTCAGGAGGCTTATTCCTTAAAATTATGTGTTTCGGTTCAAAGCTTCTAGCTTTTTCAGGGCTTTCATATATATGGATTGTTACCGTAGTTTCGGCTTTTCCAAACTCCGATATAATGTTTCTTACATAAACAACATCTAAGGGTACGTTGAATATTTCTGCAAGAGTTTTTCTTACAACCCACCTACTTGGCGTTCCTTTACCCATATGAAATATTTTCGCTTTAACTTCCCTCCTACCTATGAGGGAATTCCATTTATCTTCAACAATTACCATTTCGTATCCTTCAGCAAGTTTTATTGTTTTTACCGTAACTTCTCTTTGCGCCATAATATTAGTACCTCATATTTGCCATAACTTTTCCAATGCCTTTCATGATTTTACTTGTCGGTTATACTTATATTTTGCTCTAAACATTTTCCAGCTTACTGAACTTCTCAACAATTTTCCTTGCCTTTTCCTTTGCCTTATCAGTGACTAATATGAAAACAACCCCTACATTGGGTTGTCCATAGAGAACAAGAGATCCTTCAGGAGCCTCTAGAAGCGCGGGAAGCGTTAAAAGGTCTTCTTCGCCATCAACTATAATTAGCGTTTTAAACTTTGACTTAATGTGTTTCCTTATTTTACTCCAAGCTTCTTCACTTATATGCCCTGGAGGATTTGTAGTGTGCACTATGATGTTAAAGAATTGATCATAGTTAAATGAGAATTCTGTTTTTCTACGATACATTTTATGGTCAATAATTGATAGATCAGGTAAAGCACCTGACATTAAAACGTATTGAGTAATGACATCTCCTATGCTGATTATTTTTCTAGGTTTAAGCTTACCTATAATGTTAATTATTTTTTCCATAGACTTTTCAGGTATGGTTTCGATAAGTTCTCCTAGGGGTTTCTTAAGTTCTGCTCTAAGTTCATCGGGCAGTTTGAGAAGCAATCTATCTTACCTTAATAGCGTACATATGCGGCTTTGTTTTGTTAAGTATCTGTGCAGCCTTAGAGTCTGAGGAAATGATTATTACCAATCCCTCCCAATCATCGCTAAATGTTCTTGATCCGCATATTGGACATTGCACTTCTTCGTGAGGGACCAATGCATTGCACTTCTTACATGCTTTAAAGGGCTTTCTTTTACGATACGACATTGCCTATCACTTCTTCTTTTTAGGTTTACCATATATTCTTTCAAGGTCTTCTTTTATCCATTCAAGTTTACCTAGGAAAGGTTGCCTCATGGTTACTCCTATTCTCATAATTTTATTTGACATTGAAGTGCTTATAGTTATTATTCTCGCTCTTACATGGTCTCCTCTTTCTAATATTCTCTTAGTTTCTTTCCCTATGAGAGCTCCTCTTCTTCCATCGTACATTAAAACGTCGTCTAATATCTGGGATTTATGTGCTAAAGCATCTAATGGACCTAAGCTTATGAATGCTCCAAAGTCTGTTATTTCAACTACTTCTCCTTCAACTACTTCCTTTATTAAAGGCTTAAAAGCTAGAATGGAAAGAACATCTCAGGAGGTATTCTGACAATATCTTGAACACGATAAACGTAATACATTATTTATTCCTCCACGTATCCGCATGGTTAATATTAAATCGTGATATTTCTTTACTAGAAATCCCCTATATAAGTGTATTATGTGTTTAAGGAAAATATTCTACTATTACCCTTTTCTCCTCTATGTTTAGGAAACCAACCGGTATATTTAGTCTTCTAGCTTTCCTACGTAGTTCCCTATCATTAGTTATTAAAATTCCTCTTTCTCTTGAAGTTAATGATAGAATTATGTCATCTGTTTTTACGTGTTCTGG
>NJED01000036.1 GCA_002254745.1 Desulfurococcales archaeon ex4484_217_1 | reverse complement strand
TCGGGTATCCCTATGGGTTCATGGGTGGCTTTTGAGGCTAACGGAACGAGCCTCACATCTACGTTTAGCCCTACGGGGCTTGGAGCAATGCTTCCATCACCCCGTAGGGCTTTAAAGAGGAGCTATCCTAGAGCTGTTATCGTAGTTTATTGGAGCGTTATGAATAGGGCATAGTTTTGAAGTGTTCCTTGGGTTAACGTAAATTACTGGTGCACCATACTCTCTAGCCTTCTCCTTTATTGCTCTCTGCATACCTTTGAAAGAAGCTTGGAAAATCCTATGCCTTAACTGTTTATCCTTAATTCTCTGAATCATGTTGTTAGCTGGTATCCTACCTAGCTTCTCAAGAACGGTAGCGTACTGTCTCTCATAAGCTGTTCTAATGATTATATTCGCTATCTTCCATCTAATATCCTGCTTCCTCTTCCTCTCCTTAAGCTTCCTTAAGACTCTCTTCTTAATCCTTGATTTCACACCATATACTTTATCATATTTTTCTTGTATCTTCTTCCTACGATAGTAATATCCAAGAACTAGCGTCTTGACGAGTTGTCTATTCCTCTTATCTAGTTTTATCTTAGCTTTACTTACTAGTTTCCATCCCTTGTTGATGTATTTCCAGTATTGTTTATGAGGTTCAAACTCTACTGTTACCCACCCCTTATGGGTAGCTATCTTGATAGAGGTTAATCCATTAGGTTTCCATAGGTGATCGTCAAGCCATATATACTGACCTTCCTAACCTCTGGGTAATCTCTCTTAGCTAATCCAAGCTTCTTAAACCGTAAGAAGCTCTTAACCCTAGTACTAGCATCCTGACATGCGGTATACACGTAATGACTAGGTATTTGTGGATAAAGATTCCTTATTTCACGGTACTTCAAAGCCTTGAGCCTAGTAAAGCCCTTAACGTTGTTCCTTACAGCGTAGTGTACTAATTGTTCAACCATATTATGGTACAGTCCCTCAAGCTCAACGGGTACTCTAAATACTTTCCTCAGTAATTTTACACTCTTTACAATAACCGTCCTTGTTACTCTAGTCATTCTTCTCAACCTCTTCTAGGAGCTTCTTTGAAGAGCTTCAATAAGCCTCTACGATTAGTCTTCAACCCGCTAGCTACGTCGCTTAGAACATCAACTACTCTATAGCCTTTAGCTGAACAATACTGTGTAAGGTACTGGATTTGCCTCTCTAAATCACCTTTCTGGTCTGAGGAGCTGACACGAGCATAGATAATAGCTCTAACTTCCTTTTCTTCTGGTTTTAGACCTAATACCCGCTCTACTTCAGAGTACGGTATTCTCCACCTACCAGTAGATGTACGGAGAACCTTGACCCTGCCCTCACGAACCCACTGCTTTAATGTAGAGTAGCTAATCCCTACAATCTCACAGAACTCCCTAGGTTTCAACAACCTCTCAGCACTATTAGCCATCATGTCTTAACCCGTACTAAATTATACTAAAACATCCTAATAGAAGTTTCTGTCCTCTTAATCTACGATGTTAAAGAGAGAAGGGTTATTGTAGATAACTTATGTCCTAAAGCAAGTGAAATCGCGGAAGAAACCATAAGGAAGTATAGTAAGTACGTAGAAATGCTAGTGGCGAGAGTACTTAGGAAATTATAGAGCCTACTTTTGCTCCGTCCCGTATAGTTCTTTCCTCTTAACTTCGAGTACATTAACTGGCTTACCCATATATTCTGCAGCTGTTAACACTTTCACTTTAAATGTTCTAGCATAATCTAATACTTCAGAAATTCTCTCTACGTAATCAGGGTCTCTAACTAAATGATGGTCTAAGATAATAGTTTTAACACCTGAAGAAACTATTTTCTTCAGATTTCTTATAGCCTTATTTAAGTCATCATAGGAGAAACGGTAGCCAAGCATGTACGTTAGAGGTCCGTCTATGATGGCTAACTCTGGTTTCTCATTTACAATGAACCTTAGTTGGTTTTCTAAAACAGGGCCTTCAACATCTGAAGTATAGACTAATGAGCCTTCGCCACTACGTAGTGAAACTTCAATAACATAACCTAATTTATCGTTAACACCATGCGGCACGGGTTCAGAGAATTTAATAACTGTTCCACCTTTCACCACGACATTATTGTCGGCTACTTTAATGTCTCTAGCATACTGTCTTATCATCTTTAAAAACCTTGATGCTCTGATTCTCTGGGAAATATTGATTTTCTCTGTTGGATGCTTAATGTAAACTTCCTTGCCCTTATAGAGTTCTATAGGAATTAGCCTATTAGGATCGTGGTGATCATAATGGTAATGCGTTATGATAACTAATTCTGCGTCTCTTAGGTGGTCTGCAATTACTTCAGCTAACTCATGGAGCTTATCTATTTCAATCCTATGTGGAGGTAAGCCGAAACGTCTAGGTGCAAGAGCTGCCGCTGGGTCTATATGTATTATTACGTCCTTTGTCTGTATGAAAGTTGACTGGGAACGTACACCTAAACTGTCGAAGGCCAGAAGCTTAATTTCCATAGCAAACCATATCCTTAAATGTCTGAATGACTGTAATATTTAATTACGTACTAAATATTTATTTTTCCTTTCAGAAAACTTAAGTTAAGAAGCATTATAAAGTGTTTTAAAGAGAGGCGAAACTAAGTGAGTAGTAGGAAGTTTTACATAACAACACCAATATATTATCCTAATAACCCACCGCATATTGGGACAGCATACACTACGGTAATAGCAGACGTTATTGCAAGGTATAAGCAGAGCCTAGGTTATGATGTTTTCTTCCTAACGGGAACTGATGAACACGGTATGAAGATATTTAGAGAAGCTAGGAAGAGAGGTTTTAACGTTAAAGAATTCGTTGATAGGCAAGCAGAAATATTTAAAAAGGCGTGGAGTAAACTCCTAATTTCCTACAATAGATTCATAAGAACAACCGATAGAGACCATGAAGAAACGGTTAAGGAAATTCTTAAGAAAATATATGAGAAAGGAGATATCTATAAAGGGTATTATGAAGGATTTTATTGTGTTGACTGTGAAAGATATTACACACCCAAAGACCTTAAAGACGGTTTATGCCCAATACATTTAAGACCTGTTGAGAAGTTGAAAATGGAATCGTATTTCTTCAAGTTAAGTGCTTACAAAGACAAACTTCTCAAACTTTATGAAGAAAACCCTGAGTTTCTACCTGAAAGATACAGGAATGAGGTAATTAGCAAGGTAAAGGGGGAACTCAGGGATATAAGTATTTCAAGGCCTAAAGAGTATCTTGAGTGGGGCATACCATTACCTTTCGATGAAAAACATGTAGCCTACGTGTGGATAGATGCACTTTTAAACTATGTCTCGGGTGTAGGCTACTACGTTAATAAGAAGGAATTTTCCAAATACTGGCCGCCAGATATGCAGCTCATAGGGAAGGATATTTTATGGTTCCATACCGTTATATGGCCTGCAATTTTAATGTCAGCTGGTTTCAAGTTACCTAAGAGAGTGCTTGCACATGGATTCATAACTGTTGGTGGACGAAAGGTTTCCAAATCAGCGGGGGCAAGAAGCCTAGATCACTACGTAGACAAATACGGAGCAGACAATATACGTTACTATTTATCTCGTAAATTCTCCCCGTTTAAGGATGTAGAATTTAATGAGGAAGAATTAAAGAGCATGGTAAATTCTGAGCTAGCAAATACTCTAGGCAATTTCGTGACCAGAGCTTTCGCACTATACAACAGATACTTTGAAGTCTTAGTTTCAGCTGAAAAACAAGGTTTAGTTGTAGACGAAAATCTGAAAAAAGCTGTAGAAAACGTCTTAGCTAGCGTCGATAGGTTTGTTAATGAGCTAAAGATTAAGGAGCTTATTGAAGAGATTATGAAAATAGTATTTATGCTAAACAACTACTTTAATGAGAAAGAACCATGGAAATTGGCTAAGAATAAGCAGTACAAAGAGTTCGTAAAGGTAATGTTTAATTCCTTTGAATCTCTAATCTTTATAGCTTCATTACTATACCCGGTAATACCTAAAACAATGAGCATATTGTTTAAACATCTAGGATACGATAAACCGCTGAGAATAGTTGAGTTAAAAGATTATGGTGAAAACGTAGATTTCAGAAAACTTGAAAGAGTAAAGCCTATACTTTTTGCAAAACTCTAAACCTTATACCTTCTCCAAAAGATAAATGAGAGAAGACAAAGCGTTGATAAGGAGGCAATGTAGACTTCAATGGGCAAAATCCCGCTTCCAATTCTAATGATACCCAAAATTTGTAAACTTACCTGTCTTTTCTCTTGACCTTTCACTACTTTGATACTAATAGGGTTTGAGGAAGACACAACCTTAGATTCCGAAATTAAATCTACTTTGTATACATATATTCCAGCCGTTTGAGGTGCTTTAAAAGATACTATGTAAGTTGACTTCATTTTCTTCACCGAAGCATTAGGCACGGGTACCCATGGTCCTAAAGTATTCCCTTGTTTCAGTAAAACCAATTGTGTATTATTTGGAGGTAAGGGTGTTATTGTTACAGTCAAGTTGATGAGTGTTCCAGGTTTAACCTCTAAATAGGATGGAGAGGCTTTCACCATAATTTTTCTAGACACCTCTATTACTACCTCATTGCTTACTATACCATTAGTAGTAACTACTCTAAACACGTATCTGCCAGGTTTACCGAGTGAGTCTACGGTTATTGAGGTTTCCGGAAATTTTAGCTTTACAAATTCCAGCGAAACCCACTTACTTGAATTTTCAAGCCTATACTGTAATGTAGCTTCTACTTCCGGTAAACCAGTTTCAACAGTGAACTCTACCTTCTCGTCTATATCGTATTTGTTCTTTTTAGCCTTCAAGTGAAGAGGATTTAAAATTCTAATAGCATAGGTTGTAGAGTTCTCCTTAAATAATCTCAGCGTATAATCTCTGAACTCTATACATGCTATAACCGCATATGAGCCTGTCTCATTAAACACTATGTGTGTGAAAATGTTTTTCTCAGATTCCTCAAAAACAATCTCCTTAAATGGTTTTTCAAATATCAACGTGTTATTTGCTATTAATTTTACTTTTTCTAAAAATATTTCCTGTTTCTCATCATTATTAACTACCCTAATAGTTACTGGTATTTTCTGCTTTGCAAAGCTGCTTTCTTGAATAATAACTTCCACATAAACATCAGGCTTTAATGTTACACAGAGAATTTCTATAGGGACAGTTATTGTCAGCATCTTCTCTCCTATTACAATTACTTCTATATTCAAGGCAACGCTCCCTGTACTTTCGCATAAAGTTTTCAAATAGTCTTGAGGTATTGAGACCAATTCTTCAGTATCAAATTCCCCAATAAAACTTCCAACGTATGTTGAAGTAAGTAACGTTGTATTAGTTTTTATCTGTGCGATTATCTCAACAGTATTATTTGAGTTGAAATTGAAACCTCTTACAGTAAGTCCTATAGGTTCTAAGTCCTTCATAGGGTCCCAGAAAGCATTTAACATGACATTTACTTCAACTATTGACGTGTTCTCGTAAACACCAGTAGTGCTGTATGCTATTTTGACATTCTTTACTTCTTCACTAACAGCTATAAGGTGGAAAGGTGCAGGGTTATCGCTTACTGATATACCCTTGCTACTTATTAACTCCACTTTAGGTATCAGGGTAAGTTCTAGGCTTTCTTCATTGTTCCTTATTTTTTTCAAAACAAATGCCTTAGGATATATACTTATTTTACCCACTATTGCTCTCCTAGTCCTAGATAATTTACCTAAATACCATGACTCCTCATAGACCTCTTTTGAACCTATAATGTACTTCATCTTTAATACAGCATTTATGCTTACATTTATGCTTTTTAGTAATAGTAATTCTACATCCATGGTTAGAGGACTAGTTACAGTCCAAATATTGCTATTCAAGTTTAGATCTAATGTCGCCCGGATAACGGCACCGTAATGTAGGATAATAAATTCTCTCCAACTATAATTAGTTGTGAAGGAGGAAATAGGTTGGACTAAAACTATGGCTAGTAGGATAAGCGCTACAATACACTCCACTAAGTATGAATCATGTTGCTTTAAAGTCATACTGCTACCCGCTATCTGTACTATAGTCAGAGCTACATGGTATATAGAATATGAAGAGTCCTAGCGACTGTGGGTCGAAAAACATGAAAACATTGCCTATTTCCATGAGGAAGAAAAGTAGTAGTTGGATTGAAGACTTCATATTATTAGCCTTCTTCTTCGTAGCTGTTTACACCATAATATATATAGCTTTAAGATTAAGCAGTCTCTCTAACATGGAGGAATTGTTAAACGTATTGAGATCCCCTGCAATGACGATAGTTTACTTCGTACTAGGCATAATTACGGGAATTGCGGGGATAAAGGTAGTGCTATGTTCTTTTTAACGTTCTACATATTGTCGGTAAATATGCTGGTCAATTCTCTAAATAAGCTAATAGTGTCCATGGGTATTTAGAGCCTATACTGTTGAGAAAGTTTCTGTAATCTCAAGTAGTTCAGCGAACATCATGTTTGACATAAGCTTTGTACCAAACATAACTAAGCCGCTTATTGCTAAAAGGATACTTAGAGGAACCCAGACTGTTTCGTACATTCCTCCTTGGGCAACTTTTATTGCGAAAGCATTTATAATGGCCATTACGATAACAAATATTACGGTAGCCAAAATAGCGGTATCAAGGGGTATTGGTTGGAAGGGAAGTATTATATACATACCTATTTCTACTTTCTGCAGTGTTGACATTAATTTATAGAATATGGAAAGAAGTTCTAGTACGAAAGTTAGTACGGCTACGAGAAGTGAGTGTATTATGTATACCGTAGATTCGAAAGCTTTAGTTACTTGTATTCTCTGCTTTCTAATGTCCATAATTCTAAATGATGTTTCGCTAAGTACGGTACCAACGTTCGCCAAATCCCCTCCAGCATCTATAGCATCGAAAAGTACGTTAACGTTTCTACGTAATAGTTCACTCCATGTTTCCACGATAAGCTTCTTCCAGGAAATTTTAGGGTCAACACCGATAGCTAACCTTGCTAGGAGTCTTTGAAGATACTTCGTCAAAGGACCATAATCGCTTCTCAAAGTTGAAGTTAGTGCTTTAGGGGTATGAGGGACAGTAGCATATGTTAGCCCAAAGCTTCTGACAAATATTGGGAAAAATGCTTCCACTTCTCTTATTCTCTTTTCAATCTTCTTAGCGTAGAAGCCTGGAATAAGTAATGGCAAAGCTCCAAGGCTCATAGCTAGGCTTGGATTTCCAACATATCCATATATGAATAAGCCCGTAATTATAGATAAACTAATGCCCATGGCAAGTAGTGTTCTATATTTTTTTCTTTCAGGAGGGTATTCACCAATATTGTGTGTTAATCTCTCTCTAGGAAGTATCTTGTAAAGCACGTAAACTAAGAAAACTAATGCTACTGTTATACCTATGTAAGCAGCTACAACGGTGTCTACTGAAGAGGAGAATAGCATTGAGAATATAATAACTGTTATAGCCATAAACATAGCGCTTGAAACGCTTGAGTATATACGCCAAGTAGTAGTTTTGTTGCTTCTACTATTCTACCATAATGAGCCTGCATTTCAGTTAGCAATGCTCTACGTTCCACGTCCAAGAATATTTCAGGGTCCTCACCTATGTTCAGTAATTCACCTAAGCGCACTAGGAAATCTCTAAAAACTTTGTTCCTAGTCTCCTTAACTACTACCCTTATCGCCTTAGCAAATCCGAAACCCCATTCTACAGCCAGTGTAGCTATTCTTCTAAGTATTCTATCATAATCTCCGTAACCTCCAGCAATATTGTTTAGTTCGAAAATTCTTCTTCTATGAGGTTTTCCCGTTGAAACAGCATACATGTGGGTTACAAGGTAAATTAATGTGTC
>NJED01000035.1 GCA_002254745.1 Desulfurococcales archaeon ex4484_217_1 | reverse complement strand
GTATTCCCCAATACTTTTCTGTATCGAGAATATTTGCAAACAGGTAGAGTACAGTATCTACATCTGGAGAAACGTAGAGGCCATTCCACCATATGTCATCTGCTGTATTTACAATAACAGTCAGCTCTTCATCTCTAACTAAGTGTCTTAAGCCTTCAATAAGTTTTGGTGTTCCAGTACCACCACTTAATATAGTGATCATGAAGTATCTCCGTAATGATTAGTACTCGATAATCCATGTAGTCTTATCCTTCGCATCGAAAAGTTTTACACCAACCTTGGCTAATTCTGCTCTTATCCAATCAGATGTTTTGTAGTCTTTTTCCACTCTAAACTTATGTCTTATTCTAACTATTGTCTCAATTACTTGGTTAAGTTTTTTCTCAACATCCGTTGTTGGTATTAAATATTTGTCTAGAATACCAAGTATTATGTTTAATTCTTTAATGAACTCCATAATACTTAGTGCTATGGGAAATGCCGGTTTCTGTTCTATCATTTTGTTGGCAAAGCTTATGAATCTATGTACGTAGGGAGAACTTCGGGCTTATACTTCTTGAAAACATCATATACGGGTATTATGTTTCCTAGGCTTTTGCTCATTTTTTCTCCTTTTATTGTCAAGTAGCCTACATGAATCCAGTATTTTACCCAAGGCTTTACTCCAAAGCATGCTTCACTTTGAGCTATCTCATTTTCGTGGTGAGGAAATATTAGGTCTTGGCCTCCGCCGTGTATGTCAAATTGTTCCCCTAGGTATTTACTGCTCATAACAGAGCATTCTATATGCCATCCAGGCCTGCCTGGACCCCATGGGCTATTCCACCATGGTTCTCCGGGTTTTGCTCTCTTCCATAGTGCAAAATCGTATGGTTTTCTTTTTTCTTTAAGAAACTCTTCTTCCTGCCTCCACTCGTCTCTATGTTTTCTTTTAGAAAGCTTACCATAATCCTCAAACTTATCTACACTAAAGTACACGCTTCCATGGCTTTCATAAGCATATCCTTTCTCCATAAGCTTACTTACGAAGTCTATAATGTCCTCGATGTGCTCAGTTACTTTAGGCATTACATGAGGCATTTTTATGTTAAGCTTAACTATTATATCTAAGAATTCCTCAGTATACTTCCTAGGAACCTCTTCCCACGGTACATTCAGTTCCTTTGCCCTTCTAATTATTTTATCATCTATATCCGTAATGTTCATTACATGGAATACTCTGTAGCCCTTCAGTTCAAGGTATCTTCTAATAAGGTCAAAAACAATATATGCTCTGGCATGGCCTATATGCGTGTGATCGTAGGGTGTTGGACCACAAACATACATTCTAACTAGTCCAGGTATTAGGGGTTCAAATACCTCTTTTCTCCCTGTTAGCGTGTTAGTTACTTTTAAAACCATGTTGACCACGTTTTTAACTTAGCTCAAAAACCTACATTATGTAAGGAAAGATAAAAACTTGATGCTTGAACGTAATTACTATATCTTCAAAAGCATTTTTAGAAATAGATAAATTAATGCTAATATAACATCTCACACAGTCTCTATAGTGGACTAGGGGGCAAAGTGTTATTGTCGATAACGCTCGATGCAACAGTTAATAAGTTGCTTAGGAAGGTTAGAATTACAGAGAATTCTGCAATAGTCTTTAAAGACATAGTGGCATGCGATGGCCATGATGATGAGGCTATTTTACGTATAGTTACTCATGCTCATCAAGATCATTTATGCGGTTTAAGAGAGAGTATTAGGAAAACACCGCTAATAGGTATGACTGAAGCTACTTACGATATTTTAAAAGCATTAGACTATGATATTCCTGAAAATAAAACCTTAATTTTAGATTATGGTGAAGAGGTTAAAATAAAGGATGTCATAGTTTCCCTTCATAAAGCAAAACATATTATTGGTGCTGCTCAGGTACTTGTTATAGATGAGGAAGGACAGAGACTCGTTTATACTGGAGACTTTAAATTACCTTCAACACCTATTCTTGAATCGGACCTTCTAGTTATAGAAGCAACATACGGTAATCCAAGCCATGTAAGGCCTTTCAAGTACGAGGTTGAAGACTTATTCGCTGACCTTGTGAAGTCAAGTTTGGCTAAAGGTCCAGTCTATGTTTTCGGATATCATGGGAAAATACAGGAAGCTATGGAGATTCTAAGGTCTAAAGGTATAGATGCTCCTTTTATAGCACCGCGGAAGGTGTATAGAGTTACCAAAGCAGCTGTAAAGCACGGGTTACAGGTTAAAGAAGTATTTTATTACAGATCGTTCGAAGCAGATGAAATTATTAAGAGTGGGTGGTATGTTTTCTTTGCACATTTAAGCGCAGCAAGAACGTATAGTAACCGTTCCGCAGTAAACATAGTTCTCTCCGGATGGGAATTTACTGAGCCTCTTAGGCAAATTAATGAGAAAACATATTTAGTTGCTTTAAGTGATCATGCTGATTTCGAGGACTTACTAGAATATGTTAAAAGGTCTAGGCCAAAAGTCGTTATTACCGATGCTTCTAGGGAGGGATCGGCCTACATGCTGGCTAGGGAGATTAGGAGAAAACTCTCAATACCTGCAATAGCTCTACCGTAACACCGCAAACCATTTAAGCATCCTCTTTAAAGCTAAGGTAATTGGGGTAAGGAAGTTGGGGTCTCGATGATAACAGCGATATTTAGGGATCTCTGCCCAAACTGCGGTGGACCTATCTCTTCTGAGAGACTCGAGTTAGGTCTGCCTTGTGAGAAATGTTTACCTCGTTTAGAAGATAAGTTCCCACGGATCCGTGGCGAACTAGCTAAAGTTTGGGAAGTAGAGAAAGGCGTCAGAGAAATAGATGAACTTTTTATTAGAGCTATAGGCTCCCGTATGTGGGGTCTTCAAAGATTATGGGCTAGGAGATTTCTTAATAAAGAAAGTTTTGCCATGGTTGCCCCTACAGGTAGCGGTAAGACAACAATGCAGATAATTCTAAGCTTATATGCTGCTGATAGGGGTCAGAGAATTTTAATAATGCTCCCTACAAGCCTCCTAGCACATCAGGTTCATCAGAAAGTTTTAGAGTTAAGATCGAAGCTTGGCTACAATGATGTGCTTGTATCCGCATATCACAGCCTACTTACAGATAGGCAGAAGCGACTAGAGTTAGAAAATGTAATTGACTCTTCAATAATAATTACTACACCCATAAGCTTAATGAAGAAGGAAGAATTGCAGCAACCAATAAACGTTGCTTTCATAGATGATGTTGATAGTTTTCTTAGAAGAAGTAAAAGCGTAGATGTAGTACTCAAAATGCTTAATGTTACATCGGAGGAAGTGGCTCTAATCGAGAAAGCGCAGAAAATGGAAAGTGAAGCTAGGAAACTAGCAAAAGAGGATCCTGAAAGAGCAAGACAATTAGTAAGTGAAGCAGCTAAGTTGAAAACCGATGTTAGACTTAAAGTTAAGGGCCAAGTAATAGTGAGCGGAGCTACACAAACAGCTAGGAGAACAAAGAGAGTACGCGTACTTAACGCGCTTTTCGGCTTCACCGTGGGAGGGAAAGTTGAAGTTGGTAGGAACATCGTTGACATGTATGTTAAACCCCCTAAGGAACTCTTCGAAAAAACCATAGTTGATATCGTTAAGAAGCTAGGTACTGGAGGACTAGTTTTCGTACCTATGGATAAGGGAGCAGAATACGTTAGGAAAATAACAGATGTTCTAAAGCAACACGGTGTTAATGCTGAAGCATATCTTGGAACAAGAAGGAGATTGTTTGAAAAGTTCATAGTGGGAGATGTTGACGTTCTTGTAGGCATAGCCTCCTATAGGAGTCCTTTAACTAGAGGGATAGATTTACCTGAAAGAGTAAGGTATGCTGTCTTCACGGGAGTGCCTAAGTTTAGACTAAGAATTAGTTTTGAAGAGTTTCATCCTAGCAGATGGTTAATACTGTTAAATGAAATCAGAGATGCAGTATATGAGAAATACCCGTACGAGTTCGATAGGGTTCTTGGCGGCTTAATAAAGGTAAGGCTTGCTACAAGAGACACTTTAGAAGCAGTTAGAGAAGCATTAAAAACAGGTAAAACGCTTACAGGGTTCCCCGAGTTTGTAAGGAAAGTAGCTGAAGATTCGCTTAACTTCTTAATCAAAGTAATCAAGGATGAAGAAGTTAGAGAAAGACTTAGAAGGAGCGAAACAATAACCTTTGGAGAGAAAGCTGGTGAATACTTCTTCATAATACCGGATGCTACAGCATACATACAGGCTAGCGGTAGAACAAGCAGACTGTACGTTGGAGGAATAACTAAGGGAGTAAGCGTACTAGTTATTGACGAGGTAAAAGCCTTTAATGCTCTCATAAGAGATCTTAAATGGCTTCTTGAAACAGTTGAATTCAGGAAGTATGAGGAAGTAAATATCGATAAACTTATGAAAGAAGTAGATGAGGATAGGAGAAAAGTTAGACTTGCCTTAGAGGGTAAGCTTAAGACAAAGGAAAGAGAATTAATGAAGACAACACTTTTCATAGTAGAGTCCCCTAATAAGGCAAGAACAATAGCAAGGCTTTTCGGAAGACCGACAAGAAAAACGGTGGGAACACTTCAGACATTTGAAGTACTGACTGAAAACAGGTTAATGGTAATAACGGCTACGGGCGGGCACATACTAGACCTTGTAAGTGATGAAGGTCTTTTCGGCGTGAATGTTGTAAATAAAGTATTTCAACCTGTATATAAGCCTATCAAGAAGTGTATTAGGTGTGGAAGAGACGTTTCTGAAGAGGAAAACACCTGTCCTTACTGCGGAGGTAGAGTACTTATTGAAAGTAAACCAGTAATTAAAGCTTTAAGACATTTAGCTGCGCAAGTTGATGAAATACTTGTTGGCACGGATCCTGATAGTGAAGGCTCAATAAGAACATTTGGAGAGTAAGATTCCATGAGGTAACTAGGAGAGGTCTTATTGAAGCATTAAACAATGAGGATAGGTGGATTGGTTTTAGTTTGAGCCCTATTTTGTGGAAGAGGTTTGGAATGCACTGGCTATCAGCAGGAAGAGTGCAAACACCAGTACTAGGATGGATTGTTGAGAGAACAATGAAGAATAAGAGAAAAGCAGAGCTTATAACAATCAAGCTTAAGGGAATTAACTTAAGTTTAACATTTAAAGCTCCAAAGGGATTGGCTGAGAAAATAAGTAAACAAGGTAAAATAATTATAGAGAATATTAGAGACGAAATTGTTGAACTAAATCCTCCACCACCATTCACTACCGATGCTATGCTAGCTGAAGGTTCAAGAATTCTTGGACTGCCCGCTCCTAAAATAATGGATTCTGCTCAAAGACTCTTCGAGGCAGGATTAATAACATATCATAGAACAGACAGTACTACAGTAAGTAATGTAGGTATAGGGATAGCTAAAGACTACATTACAAGAGTTTATGGAGTAGAATACTTTAAAGCTAGGAAATGGGAGAAACCTGGAGCACATGAATGTATAAGACCTACTAAACCCCTAGACTCCCGTCAAATAAGATCTCTAAGAGCAGCTGGAGTTCTTCGGCTAGCAGTACCGCTGAGACCTGAAGACTATAGACTATATGATGTAATATTTAGAAGATTTATAATAAGCCAAATGGCTCCGGCAAAGGTTATGAAGAGAACATTTACGATAAGATTTGAAGACTTTACGAAAGAATTCACGTTTACAACTAAAATTATAAAGGAAGGATTTCTCAGACTCTCAAAGACATTCGTACATGAAGAAGTAAGTAAGTTAACTAGTGGAGAGTATGAGATAGAGGAATTACAGGTAAGAATGATACCTGAGTATCCCTTATACAGCTATGGTGAAGTAGTAGAAGAAATGAAAACAAGAGGAATAGGTAGACCCTCAACCTACGCTAAAATACTAAGTATTTTGAGGAGAAGAGGGTACATACTTGAAGTAGGTAAAGGAAAACTTGTAGCAACAAATAGAGGGAAGCAGATATTCGAATATCTCATTAAAAACTTTGAAGAACTGATAAGTGAGGAGAGAACTAGGAAACTTCAAGAAGTAATAGACATGGTAGAATTAGGCAAAGAGGATATAACAAAAGTCTTAAACGAATTTTATAGAGAAACATGTAACATAATTGTCAAAGCTAAAAAGGAAGGCGTAACGTATCCTACGGAATCATTCATACTCAAAAACCTATGCTTAGAATATTCATAAATAACCTTTACTAATTAACTTAGTTTCAATAGCATTACTAGGAGGATGAGAACATAGCTAAAAACAATCCTTATAGAAGTAGAATAGAGGCCCTAATTAAAGTATGGAGTGAAATAACATCGTCAAATAGGAAAGACTGGTCAAGAGAAGAAGTAATAGATTTACTTATGGCTGAGTATTCTAGGAGGAAAATAGAGCCACTAAGGGGGAAGGCAAGACCCCCTGACTTATTTGATAAAGAACTATCAAGCCTATATTTCATAGGGAGATACGGTTTAGGTTTATTTGAGGAATACCTAGAAATATTTAATGGTCCCTTAGATTACGAATTAAAAATTGACAATATTGTCAAGCAATTAAAAGAACAGGGCTTAGAAAAATTAAGCTTAAGAAATATTCTTGGTGATATTAAAAAAGAACAGTTGATAAAGGTTCTTAGAGTGCCTTTTACAGGGGTAATACTAGGATTCTTAAGTGAAGAAGTTTTCACGAAGTTTTTAAAGAAAATACTAACCGAGTATCCTGAATACGAGCAAACAATACGTAATTATAAAAAATTCTACATAGCTTTCCGTGTAGCGGAAGCTATAGCTAAAGGGGAAATAAGAAATAAGCTAATGAAGGAAGCGTTGAAGAGAGCCATAGCTGTCAGAGTAGAAGCTGCTAAGAATTTACCAAGTGATAAGTACATATACACTATTGCGTTTGAAGTATTCAAAGTACCTCCTAAAATATTAAAGAAAGTACTTAGTATTCAAGAAAGCGGGAAGAGAAAGCAAAATAGAAAAGCAAACAGTAATTTATTGAAATTCGAACCTTAAAAGTTCTAAAATAGCATAGATACAATAGTTACCTAAATATTTTACAAGAAGAATATTTTAAATAACTTCACTTAAATCTTCCAACATAGCTTACATCATAGGTGACGTGTTATGGCAACACCTAAGATAAGGTTTTACACATATAGAGGGCCTTTCAGTAATATCATACCGGTAAACGTTTTCGAAATAATAAACGCTGACCTCTGCTCATATTGTGGCTTTTGTACTGCGGTGTGTCCAACAAAAGCGGTGAATTATATCTTCGAAGAACCAGACCACCCAGTAATAACAGAGGATGCCTGTGTATACTGCAGTTTGTGCTCTATGGTATGCCCGCACGTTGCTATGAAGAAGGAAATGTTTATTGAACCTCCAGTACCTAAGGAGAAATACTTAGCCAGAACAAAAATTGAAGCACTAGGAAAAGTAGCTCAAGACGGCGGTGTAACATCGTCTCTAATAATAGCTGCGCTTGAAGAAGGCTTTATTGATGCAGCATTTCTCGTAGCAAGAGATGAATATTGGAGACCTGTACCCATTATAGCTAAAACTAAGGAAGATGTAATAAAGGCTGCTGGGAGCAAATACGTTTACAGCCCAGTAAACCACTTGCTCGAAGCTTTAGCATATACTCATCCAGAGCTAAATAAAGTTCTAGCTGTTGGATTACCCTGCCAGATAAGAGCTATACAAAGGGCGAGAGAAGTAGGGCTAAGAAAATTTGTTAGCAAAGTAGCTTACACCATAAGCATAATGTGTTCCGAAAACTGGCAATGGAGTAAAATGCTTGAAATGATGAAATCAGCTGGGATAAAACCGGAGGAAGTTGTAAAGAAAAACATTAAGGCAAAGTTCTACTTTTACTTAAAAGATGGTAGGACTGTTGAGTATTCATTAAAAGATGCCGCTAAGTTTCTAATTCCAGCTTGCAGGCATTGCCCAGAATTTCTGTCCTACTACTCCGATGTTACAGTGGGTGCTTTAGGGCTAATAGGGTGGAATGCAGTATTAATAATGAACGATAAAGGTGAAGAACTATGGAAAGCAACAGTAGAAAGAGGCTATGTAGAATATCAACCATTACCTGAAGATAGATGGACAAAAATTGTGAAATTTGATAGAAGAAAGAAAAGAAACGCGTTAAAGTTCATAGCAGCATTTTACGGATTAACAGAAGAAGTTGAGGCCATTAAAGCTTTAAGGAAAAAGGCAAAGGAAGCTAAGTAGCTAAAGCTCTTCTAAAAACCTTTTTAAATGCTCATCTATGATTTTATGTTCTTCAATATGCTTATTGAAGTCTCTAATGAACATGTAAATCCATATAGGAGCATAGAGGCCAGCACTTAATATAGAAAGCAATAGGTGCACTATGCTTTTCTTTCTAACTACATAAGTTTTAACTTCAGAGCTAAAGACGGATAGTTCGCTGAAAAGGCTTACTATTTTTTCCTCCCTTACTGAATGCTTGTGGAAGTCTCTATGTACAATATAGGATGCCAATAGTCCGAAGAAGCCGAATGATATGGCTGAGGCAATGATCCATAGAAAAACATTTCTAGGTTTCTCTTCGCTCTTAATCTCTTCTAACATGTTTCCTATTAATGAGGCTTTAAGCTGAAGATTATCAGTTAACGGTTTAATTCTTATAAGCTTTAATATTTCCGAGAATATAAAGTACATCCTGGCGAAGTGCCAGTTTCTCCTTTGAATTATTAAGTACGTAAAGTATACAGCAAGAATACCTAAAGCGTAAATGCTCCAAGTCATTGGGGTTATTACTCTCTCCAGAGTTTCATGGCCTATTTCTAACATTTTAAGAAAGTTCATTATTGATACTAATATTGAGAAGGTAAAATATAAACCTATGATAATAGGCCATAGTAATGATAACTTCTTTTCAAACCTCCTAGATAACTCGATAACGCTACTAAGTTTTTCCATAATTACCCACTCAAACATTAATTTTGGTTTATTTCTAACATAGTTAAATTATTTAAAACACTTATTTAGGTAGATACCCACAATATTACATGCAGATCCCCAGTTATTATGAGAAGGGGTTGATACCATGGTTAAGGCACTAATTCTAGCTGGAGGTTTCGGGAAAAGACTTCGACCACTAACACAAGAGCGCCCCAAGCCTCTTATTGAAATTAAAGGTAAACCTATCCTTGCATGGCAATTTGAATGGCTGAGAAAAAGCGGTATCGATGAAGTCATTTTAGCTGTAGGTTATTTGAAGGAGAAAATTATTGAAGAAATAGGTAGTGGCAAAAGGTTTGGTGTAAAGGTAGGCTATGTTGTTGAAGATGAGCCTTTAGGAACAGCTGGAGGTTTGAAAAACGCCGAGCATGTACTGAAGAATGAGAAGCAATTCTTCGTTCTTAACGGAGATATTATAACTAACTTAGACCTTAAAAGGCTAAGTAATGCTTTAACCGATGATATTGTAGGAGCTATTGCTGTAGTTCCCTTAAAATCACCATACGGTATAATAAGGTTTAACCCGGAAACAGGAAAAATAATGAGCTTTGTAGAAAAACCTGTGCTCCGTGAGTACTGGATTAATGCTGGTGTTTACTGTTTAACACCCAAAATTTTCGAGTATCTGCCTGAGAAAGGAGATATAGAGCAGACGGCGTTTCCAATATTAGCTGAGAAGGGCCTCTTAAAAGCAGTAGATTATACTGATGTTCTTTGGAAGAGTATTGATACACATAAGGATGTTGAAGAAGCAGAGAAGCTACTCTCAAAATACTCTATTACATGAAGTCAGTTGGGTAACCGCGTCACATCATCTAATCATACTCCCCGAAAATTCATCATCCATTATAGAATATAATCAGTTAAGGGGATTTAAGCTTTAATGTTCGTTAAGAAATGCTTATAAGTACTGACTCTAACATATTATGTTCACGGCCATTTCCACTTGGTTAAGCCATGTAGGTGCTATTTATTGTTTGAACAACTAGGAGAGCTCATTTACGTTTATGGTCCTTTAGGTGTGTTTCTAGTTTCTTTCCTAGGCAACGTTATACCTTACTCTACAATACCATACCTCATATTTGTTGTACAGTACGGCGTAGCTATAGGTAATCCTTTGATCCGCATAGGAATAGCTGTTCTTGGAGGACTAGGAGCTGCTTTAGGAAAAGTCATAGTATTGCTGATAGGGTTTGCTACAAGAAAAGTTATTCCTGAGAAAACTAAGAAAAGTATGAAACTATTCATGACTTTTCGGAGGTATTATAAGGCTAATTGTTGGAGAATCATCTGTTTTAGCAGCTATAGTATCTCTCATAGCAACTATTGTGCTTCTCCTAGTATTAGTTAAAGTAAATTGGGAGAAAATAGTTGAAGACATCACCTTTAAAGGCTGGAAAGAGTTTTTGAAGGGAATTATTAGAAACCCACTAGCTTACGTTAAGAAGTAAATTTTGAAACATATGTTTCGGGACTTTAATCCCCATTTTTCTTAGTGTTGACGCTATGGCGATTAAGGTTACATAGATATTATCTAATGTAGCTGAGGAACCCATATGGCCTATTCTTACGGCTTTTCCTCTAAGCTCACCGTAAGTTCTAGCTATGAGAACTCTAAAATCATTCCATAGTCTCTCAGTAAACTCCTTATCGGATATTTTTGCAGGAACATAAAACGCAGTAACCGTTGGAGAAGCGATACTATGGTCTTTTACGACAAGCTCTAGACCTAATTTCTCTAAATAATTTCTGAGAGTATTAGATACTTTTTTATGCCTTTTGAATACGTTTTCAAGGCCTTCCTCAAATAGCATATTTATGGCTTCTCTAAGACCATATAATAGATTAACTGGGGGAGTTGATGGTAGATAACCTCGTTCTTCCCAGTAACTTATCCATGTTTTTAAGTTCATGTAGTAACTTCTACCCTCTCTCCTTTCTAAGATGCCCAAAGCATTCTTCCCTAGCACAATAATGGCTAAGCCAGGCGGCATATTCAAAACCTTTTGTATGCCAAAAATTAGTACATCCGCATGACCCTTTCTAATACTTACAGGTATCGCTCCAATAGTTGAAACGCAATCAACAATTATTAATGCATTACTATAGCTCCTAATAGTTTTAGATAAGCTCTCAAGGTTAAAGAGGGCGCCAGTAGAGGTTTCGCAATGTGTTAAAATAACAAATTTAGTGTCAGAATTTTCCTTAAGAAACTTCTTAACGTCTTCATCATTAACTGTGTTTCCTACTTTCGCTCTCAGAATATTTACCTTCTTCGAATACAATTTTGCCATGTTAGATAATATGTCACCAAAAAACCCTGCTGACAAGACGAGAACCTTATCATAATCTCCTATAAGCGACGATAATGCCGATTCAAGACCTACTGTGGCACCACCACCCATAATTACTGCTTTTCCGTCGGAATCAGTGAGCTTCATAACAAGTTTCAAATCTTCTCCATATATTTTATCGTACGCTGGCAGTAAGGCCTCCTTCGAGATTATGGCTTTAATTATCCTTTCCGGGATGGGCGTAGGACCGGGAGTCATGATATATTCTCTACTAGTAAACATT
>NJED01000034.1 GCA_002254745.1 Desulfurococcales archaeon ex4484_217_1 | reverse complement strand
GTCGAGGCTAACGGAACGAGCCTCACATCTAGAAGCTTGAACCCTGCGGGGCTTGGAGCGTGGCTCCCATCACCCCGTAGGGCTCCAACACGTACTAAACTGAACTAAACAAACCTAATAAAAGTTTCTGCCCTACGATTTTACAGTAATGCTACGAGCACTTAAAGCATATTGCAAAAACCATCAGAAGAGAAAGTCAAGGCAAACTAGTACTGTACATGCTACCTCCTAAATGTAGAAATTGCGGTTACATTTTCAAGAATCTAGATAAACCTAGGAAACCAAGTAAGTGTCCTAAATGTAGATCTCAGAGAATAGACTCTCCCAAATTTATTATTGAAGAAGTATAGCTGAAGACCCTAACTGAATACCTACACCTTTAAGTTTTGAACTACAGTTAGGGCAAAATGCTGCAAGCTTATGATCAACATCGATTACTGAGTTACTGAAGCTCATAACGCACTTTCTATTACTACAATGTTCTAAGCCGAAAGTATGACCTAGTTCATGCATGCATTCCTTAACCAATCTTTCAAAGTACTTATCAACATTTGGTTTGAACCCGTAAAATTCCGGCCTTAGCCTCGGCAGGAAAACCGCAGCTATACCTTTAAACGGATCCGCTAAGCCAAATACGAAATTCAATGGCTCAACATACGCGTCAAAACCACACACTGCTAAAACCCTATCGTATCCTAAGTATCTAATTTTTTCATAAATCCAATCCAACACTTTACCTGCATGATATTGTTCTCTTAACCAATTATAGTGTATTAGTGGTGGAGTAAGGTTCTCTGTTGAAACGTCAATTTTGCTGACAAACTTCTCGCCAAGTACTTCCACAAGCCGTTTTAAAATAGTGAACTCTACAAAGCCGCTCGGTTGAATAAGAAGCGTGAATGCAGTGTTCAATGCTGAGCCACTAATGTTAAGTGTTTAACTTTAAAAATTTATAGCTTACCTCTTTTAGAAGAGATATGGAGAATAATTTTTATTAATAACACAAGAAATAGTTAAGGTTTGCAAGGTGATTGTATGGTTACTTTAAAGAAAGTAAGTGAGCTAATATATGAGATACCTAAAGGGTCAAGGCCTGGAATGAATGTTCCAGCCAGAATATACGCTGACGAATTATTGCTTCAGAAAATGAGAACAGATAGAACACTAATTCAAGCAGCAAACGTAGCGTGTCTACCAGGAATAGTGAGATATAGCTTCGTAATGCCCGATGGCCATGAAGGATACGGTTTCCCCATAGGCGGCGTAGCAGCATTTGACCCTGAAGAAAAGGGTGTCATTAGCCCTGGAGGCGTAGGCTACGACATTAACTGCCTTCCTCCAGGAACGAAAGTGCTAACTTCTTTAGGATGTAGAGTGAATATTGAGGAACTATCTATAGACGATAGAGTAGTGTCCATAAGCAAGAAAAATAAGGTAAAAGAAGAAGGCGAAGTGGTCTTATTTACGTCGAGATACGAAAATACGATATACGAGGTTAAGACGAAATCTGGTTTTACGCTGAAAGCTACTAGCGACCATCCAATACTTACCAGGGAGAAAGGAATGGTAAGAGTTGACGAATTAGAAGAGGGCATGGAAGTTGCTATATACCCGTTTGAAGGGGTAGACTATGAGAAACCTAAAGAGTTCACCATAATACGCGGTGAAAAGTTACCATATACCTTAAAGAAGGAACTTAAAAAACGTGGTCTTTTACCTCTAACTAGTAGAAATGCGAAATTACCTTACATACTTAAAATACTTGGTTATGTTTTAGGCGATGGAACAATTAATGGTAAGCAACTAGAAGTATATGGTAGCAAAGAGGATTTAGAGGAAATAGGGAAAGACCTGGAGAAACTAGGCTATAAGGCTAAAATTTATTCCCGCAAGAAAACATGCAAGCTCAAAGGATATGTGTTTGAGCACCAGGAATATGCACTAAAAGTTTCTGCAAAAAGTCTAGTAAAACTCCTAGCGATTTTAGGATGTCCTGAAGGCAATAAAACCCAAGCTAAATACCGTGTACCATGGTTTATATTTAAATTACCCCTGTGGATGACTAGGCTATTTTTAGCAGGCTACTTCGGAGCAGAACTTTCAAAACCTAAGACAATTAACGGCTATAACTTCTACATGCCAGAGTTAAAAATTGTGAAGATTAAAAAGCTTGAGAAAAATGCTTGGGAATTCTTAGAAGGTATTAAGAAGCTTCTAGAGAAATTCGGAATAAAAGCAGTAATAAGGAAGGCATATGAAAATGAGGACAAGGTTTGTTTAAGATTGCTTGTGAGATCCGATTCTGAAAACCTTATTAAACTATATTCAAAAATAGGCTACGAATATAATAGTTTAAGGAGAAGATTAGCTAATGCCGCCATAGTTTACTTAAAATTAAAGCAGAAAATTATCGAGGAAAGAAAGATTTTAAGAAGGATATTGAAGGAAGAATATCTTCAAGGCATACCACTAACTGTAATCGTATCGAAATACCGTGGGAAAGTTAACCAAAGGTTTATCGAAAGAAGTGTGTATTCCGAGGTAAAGAATACCAGAATACCTAAGGGCTTAATAAGGTTTGAGGAATACGTTAAGTCTAAAGTTGAAGGAGACATAGTATACGATGAAGTTGAAGAGATAAAGGCAAAACGCTATAATGGGCTAGTTTACGACATTACTGTTTCAAATGAAAACCATAATTTCATAGCTGACTCTTTTGTTGTTTCAAATTGTGGTGTTAGACTTCTAAGAACAAACCTTATGCTAGATGATTTAAAGCCAAAAATGAAAACTCTACTGGATACCTTAGCGAGAAATGTTCCTTCAGGTGTTGGCAGAGGAGGTCTTATTAGAATATCTATAAGCGAGTTGGATAAGGTTCTACTTGAAGGAGTAGATTGGGCTATTGATAGAGGATATGCTTGGTCGGAAGATAAAGAACACATCGAAGAGAAAGGTCACATGGTAAGTGCGGACCCTGATAAAGTATCTTTAAGAGCGAAACAGCGTGGAGCTCCCCAGCTAGGTAGTTTAGGTAGTGGAAACCACTTCCTAGAGATACAAACGGTAGAGGAAATTTACGATAGGAAAGCAGCTAAGAGGATAGGTATTGAAGACGTAGGCCAGATAGTGGTCATGATCCATACTGGCTCTAGAGGCTTAGGTCACCAAGTAGCATCAGATTATTTACGTATAATGGAGAGAGCTATGAGAAAATATGGTATAAGAGTACCTGATCGAGAACTTGTCTCAGTACCTTGGAATACTAGAGAAGCTCAAGACTACTTTGCAGCTATGAGCGCTGCGGTTAACTATGCTTTCACAAATAGAACACTAATAACCTATTGGGTTAGGGAGTCGTTTAAGCAGGTGCTTCACCAAGACATTGATAAGTTAGGTCGAAATAGGTCAGGTAGTTCTAATACCTGGTTCTATGGGGACTGCAAGCTATGTTCTTCTAGGTGTAAAAACGGGTAAAGAGGCATTTTACTCTACATGTCATGGAAGCGGACGTTTACTCTCAAGAGCGGCCGCTGTTAGAAAGTATAGGGCAAGCGAAGTAATTAATGCTCTTAGGAAAATGGGTATCGAAATTAGGGCAGCATCTAAGAGAGTAGTTTGCGAGGAAGCTCCAGGAGCTTATAAACCCTCTGATGCTGTTGTAAAGGTGGTTCATGAAGCAGGTCTTTCAAGAGTGCTGTTGAAGTTGAGACCATTAGGTGTTGTTAAAGGCTAAAATGTTTTCTAACACAGTCAACTAAACATTTTAATTCATCACAACATAAACATACAGTCGCATTTTTACCTAGGCTTGGATTACATGTCCATGCTATTGAGAATCCTACTTTTTTGAAAACAGGTATGTCGAATACGCTATCGCCAACATATATTACTTCGCTCATCTTTAACCCTCTATTTTTAACCCATATTGATAATATTTTTTCCTTATCTAGTAAAGGTACCTTAACTATTCCTCCAGGAATTAGATAACCTTTCTTATCGAAAACCAGCTCATTTGCTAGATAATAGTCTATGCCAAGTATTTCAGCTATGAACTTCGCCAATATACTAATGCCAGAAGTTATTATTGCTGTTTTTAATCCAAGGTTTTTAAGCTCAGCTATTGCCTCTTTTGCATACTTATTAACTGTAGCTCTAAGTAAAACATTAGTTATTTCACGTTCTGATACTTTTCCCCTCCTCATCCAAAGTAGGGTATCTAGAAACATAAACTCCCTATACGTTATTCTTCCTTCAAGATACGCTTTGAAGTTAGCCATAGCATTGACATTAAAATGAGAATGTAAAATTTGCCAACTACTACTTTCCTTAACTAAAACCCCATCCATATCGAAAACTATTACCCTATACATAATACATACTCCATTTACGCTAAGAACTTCTCTGCAATAGATTTAATGAGTAGCATTTTTGCATTTCTTTCTGCAACAAGAACTCTATGTAAAGCATCCTCGAGGGTTTCTCCAACACCAACAACACCATGTCCTCTAAGAATAGCTAATGAGTTAGGTCCTTTTAAACCATTAGCAACGGCTTCAGCTAACTCTATGCTCCCTGGAGGTAGTCTTGGAATAACAGATATTCCGTCAGGAATGTAGTATTCGGTTTCTGTAGTAGCCTCTAATAAGGCCTCATCTATGTTTGCTAAGATGTCTGTTAAGGCTATAGTAAATGGGTTATGAGCATGCACAATAGCCTTAACTGCGTCAAACCTTAAATATATTAACTTATGCATTCTATATTCTACAGAAGGCCTTAGTCCCTTTACATTACTCCATCTGTCATTGAAGTAAACAATAACTAAATCATCTGCTTTCAAATTATTCTTAGGTACATGACTAGGTGTGATGATAAAGTAATTTTCTGCAAACCTGTAACTTATGTTTCCATCATATACTTCAATTAATCCTCTATCGAAAAGTACTTTCGATGCCCAAACTATCTTCTCCTTCACAGAGCCTATGGTTTCCATATTTTCAACCTAGAACTTTAACGTTGGAAGAACCACAATATGGACATTTAACTTCTCTCTCTTCAATATCCTTTACTGTAAAATATCCTCCCTTACCTCTTTTAGCACAGTCCCTACATTGACATCTAATTCTAATCATTTACGTTACACCTCAACTCTATAATACCGTAGGTAGAGAGTTTATAAATACTACTTTAGGAAAGGAAGCTAATAGTTTTATAAGGTGGAAAATTGTGATTGAGAAACTTGGCGTTGTAGAGGATGTTAGGATAGATCCTTCAATAAAAGCCTATGATTTAATAGAAGTTTACGAGAAAATTCATGGGTTTACGCCAGCTTACCTTATTGAAGCAGCTAAAATACTTGCAACAATGGTTTCAGATAGAAAATCAACAAATTTTTTAGCATTTACAGGAAACATTGTCGCTACAGGTGTAAGAGGATTGTTAGCGCAGCTTATTGAGGAGAAATATTTTAAAGTAGTAATAACAACATGTGGCGCTGTAGATCACGATATTGCCAAGGCCTTTGGTGGAAAATACTATAAAGGATATTTCGAAGCAGATGATCGCGTTCTTGCCGAACGGAAAATACATAGGCTAGGTAATGTTTTTATACCGCAGAGAGATTATGGGCCTTTAATTGAAAAAGCAACATTTAACATACTGAATGATCTTCTAAAACTTAGACGTGAATGGAGTGTTTATGAGATACTTTGGGAATTTGGGAAACGCATCAACGACCCAAACTCAATTCTCAGAGCAGCATATGAGGGCAAAGTGCCTATATTCGTTCCTGGAATTGTTGACGGGGCTTTTGGAACGGATTTGTTCATATACTCGCAAATGCACCCCTTCAAAATAGATTTATTCAAGGATATGAAGAAGCTATCTGAAATTGTTTTTACATCGGAAAAAACCGGCGCTCTAATAATAGGCGGAGGTATAAGTAAACACCATACAATATGGTGGAATCAGTTTAAAGAAGGACTAGATTATGCAGTGTACGTTACTACAGCATTAGAATATGATGGAAGCTTAAGTGGAGCACGGCCAAGAGAAGCAATATCATGGGGTAAAATTAAGCCGAAAGCAAGGAAAACAATAGTTTATGGCGATGCTACATTAATTTTGCCCTTACTGTACATAGGTATGGGATATTATTTAAGTAAAGGTAAATCATAAGAAGTATCTACTATGCCCGTATTATGAGGTACTGTTGTTTATAAAGCAATATATGCGCAAATATAAAATATCGGAGTTTATAATAGCTATAAAGCTGAATGGTGCTAATGGCCATGGGTAAAAGTATGAGAGAGACTTTCAGAAGCCTTAGCGCAGCAGAGTTCTTTTACAGAAACAGGGAAATCGCAGGCTTCTCTAATCCGAGTAGAGCACTTTACCAAACAGTTAGAGAGCTTGTAGAGAATGCTCTTGATGCTTGCGATTCTCATGAAATACTTCCTTCGTTATATATTGGAATTAAACTTGTAAATCCTCAAAAATCATTTTACAAAGTAACTGTTTCAGATAATGGAATAGGTATTCCCCCACACTATGTTCCCTACGCTTTCGGTAAGGTTCTTTTCGGATCAAAGTATAAGCTAAGGCAAACACGTGGAATGTTCGGTTTAGGAGCTAAAATGGCAATATTGTATGGCCAGCTAACTACAGGGAAACCCGTAGAAGTCGAAACAACACCGTTAGGAAGCCGCTACAGATACTACTTTAAAATAATGGTTGACATAAAGAGGAATGAACCAATAATTCTCGAACGTAAAATGCGAAGACTTAAAAAGAAATCCCATGGAACAGCGATATCGGTTGTTGTAGAGGGAGACTGGTCAAGAGCTAAAAACAAAATCTACGAATACATTAAGAGAACAGCTATAGCTATTCCCTACGCTAGTATAACGTTTGTCCCCCCGGACAGCAGTGAAGCTACAGTTTATAAGCGTGTAACAAATAAGATGCCTCCACCACCAAAGGAAGTAAAACCCCATCCACACGGTATCGACATAGAAATGTTAAAAATGCTTATATCAGTAACAGAAGCTTCAACATTAAAAGAATTCCTGGCTGAATCGTTTCAAGGTGTAGGACCTATAACAGCCGAAAAATTCCTTAGAGATATAGGTTTCGACCCTAACATGTCCCCTCATAGTCTTACAGCAAAGGGAATAAAAGCCTTAACTAGTGAGCTTAAGAAGTATAACGGCTTTAAACCTCCAAGAGCAGATGCTCTCTCGCCGCTAGGCGAAGACCTGATAATTGCAGGCCTTAAGAGGGTATTGAATCCGGAATTTGTAACTGCTGTAACGAGGAAGCCTTCAGCCTACTTGGGCCACCCGTTTATAGTTGAAGTAGGTATTGCTTATGGAGGAAAAATACCTTCCACTGAAGAACCTCAACTCTATCGTTTCGCAAACAAAATACCACTACTCTACGATGAAAAAGCCGACGTCTCATGGAAAATAGTTTCAAATGCAATAGATTGGAAAGCTTACGGAGCAGAGTTTCCAGCACCACTAGTCATATTTGTCCACATATGTAGCACTAAAGTACCGTATAAGGGTGTAGGTAAGGAAAGTATTGCCGATGTTCCTGAAATAGAAAAGGAAATAAAGAATGCAATAAGAGAAGCGGCAAGAAAACTACGAACATACATATTCAGGAAGAGGAAAGAAGAGGAGCTAAAGAAGAAAACAATAGTCTACGTAAAATACATACCGGAAATAGCAAGCAGTTTAGCTGTTTTAAGTAAACCATCAAATACAGAAATAAATGGCGGAGGATTAACAGTTAAAGAACTTGAAAAAATGCTTCTAAACCTAGTACGAGAAAAACTTCAAAAATTAGGTGCTTCAATAAATGTTGAATCCCTGAGGAGGAGCATAAAGATTAGGTGAGGTGCCATGCGGTGAGTGGGCAATTATATTATGATGTAGATTATAAACAAAGGCTCGAAGCTGCTGAAACACTTCATAGAACATTCGTAGAAATTATAGAGCAAATTAAGAGAAAGGAAAATCCCACACTAATTTTCCCTAAGAGAACACTAAGTAACACTATTTATGATGAGGAAAGAAAACTCTTACTACTTGGTCCTAAAAAGCAAAAAAGAAAATTCTTAGATGTAAACGAAGCAAGGAAGTTTATGCAAACACTGCTCATGGCTAAAATAATTTATGAAGCGCTAATAAACAATGAATATCCAACAATAAGAGACCTATATTATAGGGGTAAGCACAGCATAATATATTACGACCATAAGGGTAGGAGAAGAGAAGAAAATACATGGGATGAGCAGAAAGAATCTGATGCAATAATAAGAGACATTGAAGTACTAACGGGTCTTCTGAGAGAAGATATGTTGATTTTAAGTAAGGAGAAAGGTAAGCTAGTTGGAAAAATAAAGCTAAAATCTGGAGGAGACGTAATCGATGCTTCTAAAATGGGTCATGGAGCCTACGCCCTAGAGCCAACACCGGACTTAATAGAAATACTCGACGTAGATGCGGATTTCGTACTTGTTGTAGAGAAAGATGCTGTTTTCCAACAATTGCACAGATATAGGTTCTGGGAAAAGCGTAGAGCCTTATTAATAACTAGTGCAGGGCAACCTGATAGAGCAACGAGGAGATTTGTGAAAAGACTTAACGAGGAATGTGGTCTCCCAGTGTATGTACTCACAGATGCTGATCCTTATGGATGGTACATATATTCTGTCTTCAAAATAGGTTCAATAACACTCTCATATGAAAGCGAAAAACTGGCAACACCTAAAGCAAGATTCCTGGGAGTAAGTATGACAGATATTTTCGGTGAACGCGATAACAAAGGGAGAATAATTAAGCAACCATAGAACGCAAAAACTTCATAATTAAGGCAACACCAAGAGATATAAAAAGAGCTAAAGAACTATTGAACTATAAGTGGTTCCAAACTAAGCAGTGGAAGAAAGAAATCCTGATGTTCATAAATAAAAAAGTCAAATTAGAAATAGTAAACGCTTTTACGCTTAATTCCCCTTAACTTGTAAACGATAAGCTTTGCTATAGGGTAATCGAAAACTACGACATGAACTATATTGTAAGCAGCCGTTACAAGCAATACTATTACTAAACCTACGGTGAAATTAGGATTAACCACCATTACTACCATCTTAAATAAAGTTACCAGAAGAATAAAGTTCGCTATAGACATTACTAAAGCCCTAAACACTGAGGATATTAAAACACGAGTAGATTCCCGTGTTTTTCTTTTAAATAAATGAAAACCAATAATCATTGAAAGTACAGCTAAAAACTTCATAAGTGGACCTATAGGTACGAACTCCCCTCTAAATAGCAAGAATGTAAAATGCAGAGTAGCTACTAAAACACTGACTTTAAAACCATATAGGAGGTATGCTATGAGAGAAGGTATTTCTGAAGGGTCGAAAACCAAATACGAGAAAGGTGGAGGCATCCTAAGTATAGTACTAGCTCCGCTTAAAGTCAGTAGTGAAGCTAATGCTGCTAAAATAGATGCACACGCTATTTCTCGAGATTTCATGGTGAGACACGCTCTAACCTAAGCTGAAAAGAAGTATTGTCTATCTTAAATTTAAGAGTAGCTACTCAAATTTGAGTATATTAGTTAATAACATACTATTTGCTATAACATAAGCGGTGAATTAAAATAATGCATAGTAGCTTTATCGAAAAGGTAATTAAAGAAATTAGCGTTAAGGAATTAGCTAAAATGATCGACCATACTATATTAAAACCCAACGCTACGTTAAACGATGTGAGAAAAGTCTGTGATGAAACTCTAAAATATGGTTTTGCTGCAGCAGTTATTCCACCGGTCTACGTAAAGTGTATTGCTGAAGAATATAGGGATTGCAAGATAGCTACAGTAGTAGGTTTTCCTCTAGGTTTTCAGAGTTTGTATGTAAAGAAGAAAGAAGCTGAAGAAGCGATAAGCAATGGGGTCTCAGAAATAGATATGGTAATGAACATTTCAGCCTTTAAAACGGGCAATAGAGAATACGTGTTAAATGAAATAGCTGAAATAGTTGATATTGCAAAAAGCATGGGTAACGTTGTAGTCAAGGTAATTATTGAAACAGGCTATTTAAGTGACGAAGAAATAATTGAAGCTTCTGAAATAGTAGCTAATGCTAGAGCAGACTATGTGAAATCATGTACAGGATTTGGTCCAAGAGGGGTTACGGTACATGATGTACGATTAATGTATAATGCTGTCAAAGGCAAAATAGGTGTAAAGGCTGCGGGCGGTATAAGACATGCCAGTATAAGAAGCTAAAGGAGACTCTAGAATCTTAATTTAGGATAAGGTAATGGCGCCCGCTTATGCTCTGTCTTTTTTACTCTTTCCAGAATAGCTTTAACATCGACTGCTCTCAATCCTACCTCCTTTGCTAACTTATTAAGCGTAAGTTTTTTCTCGAAATAACCATAGAGGATTTGGTCTATTACATCATAGTCGAAACCTAACTCCTCTACAGCCAAATGTCCTTTCCATAATCCCGGCGAAGAAGGTTTTTCATAAATTTTTCTAGGTAATCCTAAGTATTTAGCTAACATCCTAACCTGTGTCTTATATAGGTCAAGTATAGGGAAGAAGTCTGCTGCACCATCACCATACTTGGTAAAGTATCCTAGCAAGTACTCGCTTCTATCACTGGTACCTGCTACAAGCCTTTTCAATGCGTTAGCATGATAATATAGAATAACCATCCTAATTCTAGCTATAATGTTTCCTCTAACTACTTTGTCTGTTAATTTTGTAAGCCATGGAGAACTCGTAGTTATTGATTTGATACAATCATCTATATTTATGACCCTACATGGAATACCTAATAATCTTGCAACTTCAATAGCATCCTCTACATCTCTCTTAGAAGTCTCCTTGTGAGGCATTATTAAAGCTAAAACCTTTTCCCTACCAAGAGCCTTAGCGAGCAGCGTAGCCGTTACCGAAGAATCTACACCACCACTTAGCCCTAGAACGGCTCCGCCAACGCCTGATGAGGAAACATATTCCCTAATAAAATCTAAAGCCTTGTTCACAATTTTACCATAGTCCAAGCTGATTATTTCTTCTAATAAAATGTCCAAGTATTTTCACCAAGTTAAGAGTTGGGGCAGTTACTTATTTAGACTTCTACGTATGGTCAATCTTTTGCTAAGATTTAGAATAAAGGGTAGGCAAATAAGGGTCAGCACATAGTAAGCTAGAATTCTCCACAGAACCACGCCTACCCCAGGTTTAATAATAGATAATCCAACTTCCATACCTATAGAACCTGCGGGCAACGGTATTATACCTAGAGATAGTGCAAAAAGATACGCTACCAGCGAACGAGTAAACTCTATGTTCACACCTACGGCTAAATACGCTAAAAACACTGAAAAAGAAGCGAAAACTATCTTCAACAAAGTTAGGAAAACAAATATTACATGGTCTAAGATGTTGAGTTTAACATCAGAAAAGTTTCTTCTTCGTCTCAGAAAAATTGAAACCCACAGTGTAACAATCAGTGTTGAAGAGAACATTGGGAGAATGCAGTACAGGTTTCTTTCAGCAACCAAGTAAAACAAGGCGAAGAACAAGGCAAGCATATTGGGGACAAGAACATCTAACAATATTTCGTATAAGACTATTGCGAAATTCTTACCTGAATTATTCTGCGAAGAAAACCATATTGTAAGGCTATCCACGAACCTAAGCTCTTTACTTAGAAGAGAAAGCCTAACAGACGAAATAATTAATGTGAAAAATAGTGCAGAAAAAGACAGTATTACATAAATGAAATTCACATTTAAAAAGAATTCTAAACTCACATTAACTATGAAACTGTAGAGGATGAGAACTAAAGTAACTACGAAAACAGCTATTTTTCATACTTTTTAACCATATCCCATATGGTAAGTAATGCAGTCATAGTTGCTACTAGAGCCTCCATTTCAACACCGGTCTTAGCTGTGGTTCTTACCTTTGTTTTAACTTCGATAAAATTGTCTTCAATACTAAAATCTACATCAACATGGGTTAATGGTATAGGGTGGCATAAAGGTATTATCTCCGATGTCTTTTTTGCCGCGAGAATTGCAGCTACTGTAGCTACAGATAGAACATCCCCTTTCTCTATTTTCTCACTTTTAACAAGCTCTATTGTTTTCTTCTTTAAAACGATCTTACCTGAAGCAATAGCCTCCCTATGCACTTCAGGCTTAGGTGAAACATCAACCATCCTTACCTTCATATATTACTCACCTCTTTTCGTACTCTCTTTATAGTATGGTTCTCTTAACTCATTAGCTTTAACTATTGCCTCCTTTATTTTTTCAACCTTAACCTTGTCATCGTAGCTTTCATTCCTAAGAATACTTTTTAAATCTATCACAGGTTTTAGAAATAGACACGTCTTAATACCGCCATTAGCTGTTATTCTCA
>NJED01000033.1 GCA_002254745.1 Desulfurococcales archaeon ex4484_217_1 | reverse complement strand
CATGTAGAATTCACTAAAATTCTATCTGAAATTGGAAAGCTTTCTAGAGGGTTAAACAAAAAGTTATTAAGTCCTGAACAGAAGTTCAAGGCTATGAAAGATATAGTGTTTATAACTCATAAGTTCTCTATATTCGTTGGAATGCTTGAAAAACATAGAGAATTAGAAGAATTAACAGTCTTTAAAATGCTAGAGAAAAAAGGGTTTAAAAACGAAGCTAAAAAGTTAAGGGAAACCCATGTACTAGTAGCTAACATGCTCAAAGACCTTGAAAAAGAATTCTCAGAGTTCAGAGAAAGAGCAAAGCCTTTAGAGGAAACAGCAGCAGCTATATTAAAAATGTTCATGAATATTCGCGAAATTTTCATGAAACATATGGAAAGAGAGGAAAAAATATTTAAAAAATTAAAATAGCGCATTGCACTATACTATCTCAATAAATATAAAGAAAATATTTTGTATTGGCTCAGTTCAAAATCATTGCATACCTTGCTAGGCATACTTATAATTTTTTATTATATCTCATCAAGTACATGAAGTATTGTCTTTAAAACATTGTTTTAAAAATTAGGTCAAAAGGGGTAGCAAAACTAATATAAGTTGGAAAAGACAAGTTTTTACCATCAAGTGTAGAGCTGCATTTACCTATGGAATTAGTTCTTAATCTCCTAATAGAAGACCATGAGAAGTTTAAGAAAATTTTGAACGAGATTATGGAGCATGTTAAGGACTTTAATAGGGAACCTAAGACACCTAAAGAAAAATTTAACACCATAAAAAACATAGTATTCTCACTACATAAGTTTACAATACTTGCCCATACTTTTAAAAACCATGTTGAGCTTCGGGAATTAACGCTCTCATCTATAATAGTAAAAAGTAATTTAGAAAAACAAAATAGTGAACTACAAAAATGCCAGAAAAACATTGCTGTACTCTTGAAAAGTATTAGAGAAACACTTTCTAGCTTTGTAAATAGGGAAACAGATTCGATAAGTGAAACAGCGCTAATTACTTTTAGAAAGTTTATTGAAGTGCGTAATGTATTTAATGAGTTTATGCGCTGTGAGAAAAAGGTATTAGAAGAGATTAAAGCAATATACTAAATTTTTCTACACTATGTGTTAAATTAAATATTTTATAGATGCTAATAGTTAATATCACTCTAGTATAATAGTCTTCCACGGGAACTCATTTATGGCAAAAGTTCTAGTTACTGGTGGGGCAGGTTTTATAGGTAGTCATTTAGTGGATGCTTTATTGAAACTAGGTTACGAGGTACGTGTTGTGGATAATCTCAGTAGCGGTTTTATTGAAAACATAAAACAGCATTTTGTTAATCCTTGTTTCAAGTTTATTAGAGGAGACTTGAAAGATAAGAATGTATGTAAGAAGGTTATTGAAGACGTCGATGTAGTATTCCACTTAGCTGCAAACCCTGAAGTTAGGGTTAGTGTAACTGAACCTAGAGTACATTTCAACGAAAACATTCTTGTAACATTTAACTTATTGGAAGCTTGTAGGCGAAAGAGCGATGTTGAAAAGTTTATTTTCGCAAGTTCTAGTACGGTGTATGGTGATGCTAAAGTTTTTCCTACACCTGAAGAACATGTTTTGAAGCCTATAAGTGTTTATGGGGCTTCTAAGGCTGCATGCGAGGCTTTAATATGCTCGTATGCTCACCTATATGGTTTCAAGGCCGCAGCTATAAGATACGCTAATATCGTTGGTCCCAGACTTAGGCATGGCGTAATTTATGATTTTATTATGAAGCTTAAGATGAATCCCAACGTTCTTGAAGTACTTGGCGATGGTACTCAAAGAAAAAGCTACCTATACATAAGCGATGCTATTGAAGCAACATTACTTATAACTGGTAAGCTAAAGAACATGTTTGAAGCATATAATGTGGGTAATGAAGACTGGGTTACTGTTAGTGAGATTGCTCAAATAGTTTCCTCGGTTCTAGGGCTTAAACCTAAAATAATTTTCACTGGTGGAACACCTGATGGTAGAGGTTGGCCAGGCGATGTTAAATTTATGCTGCTAAGTATTGAGAAGATTAAGAGGCTAGGGTGGAAACCTAAATATTCAAGTAGAGAAGCTATTAAGTTAACAGCGGAAGCTCTAGCACACGAGCTTTCAATAAGAAATTAAGGTGCCTAATCATGGTTACTAAAATTCCTATCAGACCCAAACAGAGATGGTGTGGCATATATGTTCCTGAGTTTACTTCGAGAGACCAAATTGCGTGGCTTGAGAAACATGATGAACCTGAGCTATTTTACCTTGTTGAAGGATCTATCGTGCTTGTTCTAAGCGAGAATGGTAAAGAAATTATAGAAGTACCTATGGAGGAAAACACTATTTACATTGTTAGTGAATGGCATAACGCCTATAGACCTAAGGGAGTCAAAGGAATAGCTCTTGTTATTGAGAGAACTAACGTTAAAACAGAGTTCTTAAAGCTGAAGTAATTCTCTTTTTAGGCCAACATCTATACTTACTATCCATCCCCTCTTAGCCCCGGTGTTGATGCCTTTTTCTAAAACTCTTTTAGCTACATCAACGTTTTCCGCCAATGCTATTAATGATCCTCCAAGACCTGCACCCGAAATTTTTACGCCTAGAGCACCTGCTTCTAATGCTGAGTCTCTTATTTTCTCAAGTTCTGGTAGGCTTAGATCATATAAGTCCCTTAGCAGAGCATGTTGCTGATTCATAATAGTGCCTATTAACGCTAGCAATGGATTATGATGTCTTAGGGACTTTTCTATGTTCTCTCTCCATTCTTCACCGAGTATTCGCACTATAGTCTCGATACTTGGTATTTTTCCTTTCATAATTTCAAGAGCTAATTCAGTAGATTTATGTTCTCTTATAGTAAACAATATTCTATTCCTGGGTTTTTCAGGTAGTCTTTCAATGTAAGGGAGTATTTGTTCTTCACTTAACTCTTCCCATTTAGGTTCATAGTATTTTCTCCCCAGTTTCTTCTTTAAACTAGCAGGTAAATCGGGCATTTCTAAAAGTAGTTCTAATCCATAATTTATGTCGGCCTGCCTTTTGGGATGTATTTCGGCTGTACTATGCTTTATACCTGAATCTAGTACTATAAAAACTCCCTGCTTGAAAGGTAGTTCTTCAATATTGTATGGTGGTCTAGTTTCTATTTTAATCACACCGCCGAAAACTGAACCGTACTGGTCAAGTCTTCCACAAGGTACTCCCATAATGTCATGTTCCGCATGATAAGCTACTTCAGCTATTTCCTTCCTACTCAGGTTTAAGCTGAAAATTTCATTTAGTGCTCCAAGGAACGAAACAGTAAATGCAGCACTACTACCTAGCCCGCCACCTATAGGAACTTCGCTAAGTATTGCAACATTAAAGCCTTTAACTTTGTATCCTTGCTCAATAAGTGACTTTGTTGCAGCACGCAAATAGTTTCCAAACCATTTTCCACTACGCAATTCGAGTTCGGTAAGTTTAAAAACATCTTTGTACTCTACTCTTTCTCTCTTCAAGTTTACTGATAAAACATAGCAATAATCATCATCTCTCTCAGCTGTAGCGGTATATGATCTTAAATTAACACCTATGGAAACCACAGGTAAGCCCTTGTAATCCTGGTGAGTATTTAGGAAATCAAGCCTCCCTGGAGAAGATACTATTAAACGAGGATTTTGACCATATGCTTCCTTAAACTCTTTAGTAAGATCATTAATTATAGTTGAGGCCAAGACTTAATACCTCAAAATTTAAAATACTACTTTAGTTTAAGGAGTTTTTCCTAAATACCTACCTATTTTTCTTAAGGCTTTCCTGCAAGCTTCTCTTAGTTCGTAGGCTTTTCTTTCAGGTACACCATCATATGTGAAAACCCAGAAGCCCCACTCGATGCCCGCAGCATATTTTAACTTATCTTTATCTCTATATGGTTGGTAAAATTCAATGTGCATATGATAATAACCGTAATCCTTATTATCGGTAGGTTTCTGATGGAAAACCATCATGTATGGCAAATCTCTATCAAATAATGTATTATACGTGGCTGTTATAACTCTCAACATGTCAGCTAAGTGAAGCTCCTCCTCATCAGATAGGTCTGGTAGAGACTGTACATGTCCTTTAGGGTAAACATGTATTTCGTAAGGCCACATGGCGAAATATGGAAGTAAGGCTATGAAATAATGATTTTCATATATTATTCTTTCCCCTTCCTTCTTTTCTAAATCTATAATATCGCATAGAAGACATTTCCCCTTCTTTTTAAAGTATTTTTTGAAGGAACTCAGCAACGTACTTGATGTAGCTTAAAGATCCCAGCTTAGCGTATTCCTTAGAAAAGACCTCTATTACCTTCTTCATATGTTCTAACTCAATATCGCAGAGGTCTCCTTCATGTACGGGTGTTTCAACAATAACCTCGCATATTCCAGTAGCTTTTCTAGCTTTGAAAAGACCAACAGCGGGATGGGTAGGCTTAGGTGCTTCAAGAGATAAAGCAGGAAACTTGTTTGGAAGAACTATTACATCCCATGAACCTAAGTCCTTAGTTTCTGGTGCTCCAGGACAAAACGGGCATAGCAAGCCTTTTTCCTCGGGCCTCCAGGGTCTACGTCCTCTATGTCCTGCAACTATAACCCATTGCTTAATAAGGGGGTTCCATCTAATTTCATGAACTTTAACATACTCCATTATAATCACACACCACAGTACCAGTCCAATAGTTATCCTAAGTATTCACCTTGAGAAGACTTATTTAATTCTTAAGGTATCTTTTACAATTGGAGGTCCTTATGGGGGAATTCTTATCTAACAAAGCTAGAATAGGGATTGCCTTCATCATCCCACCATTAGGGGCTATAGGAGGTCCACCAGCATCTGAAAAATGGTTCAGCGAAATGAAGGAGAGAATTGTAAGAAAACTTAAGGAAATGTATCCGGAAATAGAATTTTCAATACATGACATAAAAGATTCTGAAGACGTTAAAAAGTTTCTCGAAAAAGAAGCAGGGAGTATAGGCTACGTTGTCTTCATTTTAAACTGTATAACGGGCTTAGTTAGGCCCATACTTTACAGCTATAAACCAGTTATAATGATCGCTGAATCCTATGGTGGTTCAGGAGATTTCTTACTAGAATACTCAGAAGCAAAAACCTACGATATACCTGTAATTGGCGAAGTAACTAGAGACGTTTCTAGCAAGGAAGTACTGGAGAAAATTAACTTGCTTAGAACAATTCATGGTTTAAAGAACTCTAGGATCTTATTCATAGTTAGCCCTAGCGAGAAATACTTGTTAAAACTAGAATACCCTCTTAGCATAGACTTGTACTCCTCATTGAAAAGCGTAGAAGCAATTACCGGAATTACGCCTATAATTTTGGACGCTAAAGAATTTGTTAAGAAGTACTATGAACAAGTAAGCGATAGTGAAGCTAGGACAATAGCTGATAAGTGGATTAGAGAAGCTGAGAAAAACCTTGAAACGGACATTGATGAGATCGTTAAATCGGCAAAACTCTATTTAGCCATGAAGAAAGCTGTCAAAGACTATGGAGCAAACAGTATAGCAGTAAATTGTATTGTGCTGAGAAACATTGGAATATTGGATGCTTGGCCATGCTTAGGATATATGGAACTATGGAGCGATAATGTAATCCCTGTATGCGAAGCTGACCCCTACTCTGCAGTATTAATTATTGCAGGCAAATATTTAACTGGAAGACCGGGCTTCATAGTTGATGTTGCTGTAGATAGTTTACGCAATGAAGTTATATATTACCATTGCTATGCTCCCTTAGAACCCTTGGGAAAAGAGAAAGGAAAATACCCATATATCATTACGCCAGCTCATTTAGGTTTAAAGAAAGCCTCAATACATGTTAAGCTTCCAGTAAATGAGACAGTAACGGCTGTTGGATTAGCTCCAGAAGACAGAATTCTAATAATACACACTGCTGAAATAACTTCTATTGAATTCTCAAACTACGCTTGCTCGGTAAAACTCATTGGTAAAACAAATGTTAAGGCATTAGCTGAAAATTGGCTACGTAGATCAGGGTGGCATAGAGTAATATTCTACGGTGATTGGAGAGAAGAATTTAGGGAGCTAGCAACACTTCTAAAGCTAAGGGTCCTTGAAGAAGATAGAATGGTGTTCTAACTATGAGGAAGGTTAAAGTTAAAATTCAACCTATAAGAATGAAGAAAGCTCTTGAAATATGGGATTCTGATGAAACACCTTTAGCTAAGACAGCATGGGTTAAAGGTCCAAAGAAGCCTAGAGATGTATTAAGGAGTAAAGAAATTCCTCCAGAAGACGTTAGTTTAGATGCTTTAAAGAGGAAAGGCCTTGTTGAAGTATTGGAACCTATTGAAATTAGGAAAGTTGAGGATGTAGTGAAAATACCGGAAGACGTGGATGCAATACTTATAGGAGATAGTGAAGACTGGTTTGCTGAAGACAACATTCTTGAGAAACTCGTGCTGCTAAATAAACCGCTACTTGTTGAATGGGATAGCTGGGGCTACTCAATTCATGGGAGAATATCGAAGCTGAGATTTAACAAGTATTCAAAAGCGAAAAGATATTTCACCATGGGCGCTGATGAAGTATTCTCACTAATAAGAGCTCTTAGAGGGCATCGATTCATTAAGACAATGAAAGTATTGTACATAGGAGATTTTCCATCACATAGCGTTGCAGTAGGGCCTCAAATAAGTTTAGAGTACCTAAATAAACGCTTTGGTGCGGAATTCATTAAGTTAACGTTAGAAGATTACTTAGAAGAAATAGAGGAAATAAGCGACGGAAAGGTAGAGGACGTAGTTAAGGAATGGAAGGAACGATTTATCATTAGAGATAATAGGGAAAAAACATTGCACATTTATGCGAAAACATATAAGGCCTTAAAAAATATGCTTAGAAAATATAACGCTAATGCTGTTACTGTAGACTGTGCTGCACTACCTGAAATAGAGTATGTACCATGCTTAGCATATTCCCTATTAATAGATGAAGGTATTCCTTGCGGTTGCGAAGCAGACTTGCCAGCATTATTTGCTATGGCTATGTTAATGGGAGTTTCAAACAAGTCCGTCTTAATGGGTAATCTTAACGAGAACGCGACACATATGGATATAGAGAATAATATTGTCGTTGTTAACCATGATGTCTTACCTCCATCATTTGCATGTCCAACGTGTAAAATTACTCTGCGTGACTACCATGCAACGGCTAAAGGTATTACACCGTATGCGGAGCTTATAGAGGGATTAACAGTAACTCTCGCAGGTATGCACTGGGATATGGACAAGATATGGACAACTACAGGGAAAGTTATTTGGACTGCAGATACGACACATTGCAGAGTTTCCATAGGGGTTAAGGTAGATGACGCTAAGAAAGTAAGTAAAAATGCTTTCAGCCATCATGTAGTAATGACGTATGGTAACTATGTTGAGGAGCTTAGGCTACTATCAGAACTTATGAAAATAGAGTTTACACTGATTTAATATTTAAATAATCTTTTAAAATTCAAAAACCCTACATCCACTATTTTTAGTGTAATATATTTAATAAGGAGAATATTAAGCGGTTTTCTGCGCAGAAACGAGGTCTCTCATGTGTTTATGTATAGTATTTACGTAACATTATAGAAACGTTAATATTCTCTCTTACTAATAAATTCCTTATGGTGTAGAAAGTGCAGAAGATTTCTCTCCCGGTTTTCATCGCAGCCATAGTTATTATTGCTATTATTGCTGGAGCTGTAGGCTACTACGCTAAACCTGTGCCTACACCGCCACCTAAACCTGGAGAGGGTATGGTCATATACTGGATTGGTGGTGCGGCAGGAGATCCTTTCGACGCAAGACTGTATAAGGGAGCTACGGATGCTGCTGAACTTCTAGGGATTAAGCTAGTTTATGCGCACACAAAATGGGATCCAGACAAGATGGTTGCTGAGTTTAAGAAGGCTATAGCCGCGAACCCGGACGGTATCGTAGTTATGGGCCATCCCGGCCTTGAAGCTTTAGAACCCCTATTTAAGGAAGCAGCTGACAAAGGTATACTTGTAACGCTAGCCAACGTAGATATTCCAGAGTTAAGAGAGAAATACTGGTTCACAGGGTATGTTGGACAAAACCTATACATGTCAGGCTATACTTTAGCTAAAGAAGCGCTCAAAAGATTTGCTGACAAGCTGAAACCAGGGACTAGAGCAGCAATATTCTCTGGAAGCTGGGAGCAGCCTGCAAGAGCTCTAAGAGCTATAGGAGTAGAAGACGCTCTTAAAGAAGCGGGACTCATTGTTGACAGGGTTTCCCACCCACCAGAGGTTTACGGTAGCCCAGCGGAAGGATTACCATACGTGTCAGGATATCTTGCTAAGCATCCAGATGTAGTACTGATGTGTTTCGATGGTGGAGGTACAACAGCTGCTGCGGCAGACTACATGAAATCCTTAGGTAAGAAGCCAGGAGAAATTATTGTGATAGGCTTCGACTTAACACCAGGTTCAGTTAAGGGTTTAGAAGAAGGCTACGTGCAATTAGTTATCGATCAGCAACCGTATCTGCAGGGCTTCCTAACAGTACTTAACATGTTCCTAAGCAAGAAATATGGCTTCGCCGGACTATACATTGACACAGGCGGAGCAGTAATTGGTCCTGAAGAAGTTAAGTGGGTTAAAGACCTAGTCGAAGCAGGTTATAGGTAAAAGCAATAATAAAATTTTTATTTTTAACTTAAATATCTTTTTAAACTTCTACTATAACCATACTAACGGAAGCTGAAAGTAGGAAGGAGGTTAATTACCTAATGAGCGGCTTTAAGTATATTGTTGAAACGAAAAATCTTGTAAAAAGATTTGGAGACGTTATTGCTCTTAAAGGAGTGAATTTCAAAGTTAGAAATAACGAAATTGTGGGTCTTGTTGGAGATAATGGTGCTGGTAAATCAACCTTGGTTAAAATAATAGCAGGCATTTATGCTCCAGATGAAGGCGAAATACTGATTAAAGGCCAAGCCTTCAGAAGGCTAACACCTCAAAAGGCTTACGAGCTAGGCATTGTTTTAGTACACCAGGAGAGAACTCTTTCAGAAAACCATACTATATGGAGAAACATCTTCATGGGAAGAGAGCTGACCGGACCTTTCGGTTTTCTTAGAATTAAGGAGATGAGAGATACAGCAACTAAATTGCTTAAGGAGATAGGGCTTAAGGCGATGTCTGCAGATACTCCAGTTAAATACCTTTCAGGAGGCTATAAACAAGGTGTTCAAATAGCTAGAGCACTATGTTTTGAAGCAGACCTTGTTATATTAGATGAACCAACGGTACAATTATCGATCTCTGAAGTTCAAAGAGTTCTAGAATATGTATTGGAGCTCAAGAAGAGAGGCAAGTCATGCATATTCATAAGCCACAACATATACCATGTATACCCTGTTGCAGACCGCTTCGTACTATTAGATAGAGGGAAAATAGTTGCAGAGTTTATGAAAGCAGATTTAACGCCTGAGGACTTATCCCACATAATGGTTTCTATAGCTAGAACAGGTAAAATACCCGTAGAATATGAAAAGATAAACCTAATACGTGGTGGTCAAGAGTAAGTTAGCGTAGGAATGCAATATGAAGAGAAAAAATCCCGCATCAAAAAGCTTCGGTGGTATAGTAGTTGGTACATTCAATAAGTACAAACTACAAGTAGCAATATCTATAATTTTCCTACTGCTTTGGCTAATTTTCTTCGCAATGAACCCTGAAGGATTTAGCGACCCTGCGACTTACGCAGCTATTACATCTGTAGCTCCTTTCACAATAATACCTGCTTTAAGCCTAACATACGTCATTATTTCTGGAGAGATAGATCTATCCTTCCCTTCAGTGATGGCTTTAGGTGGATGGATACTAGCCGTAACCTGGCGTGCTCTTGGACCAAGCCCCCTAGGTATTATCTTAGCCCTATTAGCTTTTGGTTGCAACCGAAGGATTTAGTATTCCTCTAGGCAGATACAGGGGTGTGCTAATTTACCAAGCTCTTGTTGGGAGAATAGGAAGCATACCTATGCAAATAATTTGGGCAGTAATTATAGCTGTAGTACTATGGATTTTCCTTAACTTCCACAAGTTTGGAGCATATATTTATAGCTGTAGTACTATGGATTTTCCTTAACTTCCACAAGTTTGGAGCATATATTTACTATACTGGCGATAATAGGGAAGCGGCAAAAATGTTAGGTATAAACACTAATAAAGTTCTAATGTACGATGGCAACATTTTGGCCTGCTTTAGGAGAAATATATCTTCTAAAGTCAATAGCTTCAGTCATAGTGGGAGGAACACCGGTAACAGGCGGTATAGGTACAATATTAGGGACATTCATTGGCGGGCTAATACTGGAACTTATTGAGACAGGTATATTAGCTGTTGGTGTAACAGGTTTTTGGATTAGACTTGTTCATGGAGTGGTCATCATAGTAGCGTTAATAGCTCAAGTAACTATTAGGGAACGTGAAATAAGGAGAATGCGTACAATAATGGGTATAGGTTAGCTTCAGCAAGTTAAGTGAAAAGCGCCTACAACCTTCTTACCCTCTTTTACAAGCTTATTAAACACTTTCACAGCTTCACTTGTGGGTTTAGCTATAACTTTAACTTTCCTGCGGGCCATTTTAAATCTTCTAAGCATAGTTTATGGCCTTCTACTCTCCACCAGTTGCTTATAATTCTCTTCGGCGTTATAATTAGGTCTCTGCTATATTTTCTCCCATCAACAATTATTACTCCGAAGTCGTAATAGTCTATGTTTGGCATAGTTTGATACACCTGAAATGACCTATCGGCGATTACGGTAATTAAACTTTATTGGAAAATACGCTATATTTTTCTTAACAAAATACTTTAACTACTATTGAACATTTACTATGATTATGGGGGTAGTGTGTCAACACGTTTCTTAGAGAGAATACCTACATATGTTCAAGGTCTTGACGAAGTCCTTAACGGAGGCATTATTAAGGAAAGTATATTACTTATTGCCGGAGGTTCAGGTACGGGAAAAACTGTTTTAGCTTCTCAAATAGCCTACTTTAATGCTCTTCACGGCAAAAACGTTATTTATGTTAGTTTTGATGAAGGACTTAAACTTAAGGATTATTTAAAAGGATTCGGCTGGAATCTAGATAAATTAATTGAAGAGAGAAAGTTTAAGCTCTTAGATCTTGTTGCCCCTACGGAAACCTTAGCTAAAGATATCATAACATTTATCGCTCATGAAATAAGAGAGTTTAATGCTAAGCTTCTTGTCCTAGACTCTCTTACTACACTGCTTTTAAATACTCCTGAATTAGCGAAAGCAAGAAGCCTCGTAGATGTTTTAAGAAAAATTAAACCTCCAGGGGTGACAGTTATTGCTACAGCTAACGTGTTTTATGGAACTAGGAGAATAGGTACTGGTGTAGAGGAGGTTATCGCGGACACCATTATCTTACTAAAGAGGTTTATTCATAAAGGCGAATTAAGAACGAAAATGTATGTTTTAAAAATGAGAGGTAGTGCGCATAGTAGAAGAGCTCATGAACTAGTATTTACAAATATTGGTGTTAAAGTAATTCCTCTTATGCCGGCTTGATGGGGTCAAATTGGTTTCCGCAGACCTACACTTAATTACGGTATCTGTTATTTGGACAACAGCCCTCTTCTTAGCCTTAACTGTAATCATGTATTATTATATGACGATAGCTACAACCCTTAAGGAACTATGGCGTATATTGTTTGCTATACTTGTACTGTATTCGGC
>NJED01000032.1 GCA_002254745.1 Desulfurococcales archaeon ex4484_217_1 | reverse complement strand
CGACGAGGAAATAAAAGCTGGCGAAGAAATAGTTGTCATAGGAAAGGTAGGTCCTAAGCTTAAAGTTAAGAAAGTCTCTAGAAAGTGAAAACGTATCTTTTTGTTTCCAACTTAGTACCATAGAGTTCATAGAGTTCTAAAAATACTTCTCGGTTCTTAAAATACCCTATAATCAATGATGGCCTCATAGAAGCAAAACCGCCACTCCAAACTCCAGTTAACGAGCCAGGATTAGCTAGAACTATTTTACTGCCATGCTTACCTGTAACTTCAACTATTTTTGCATAGTGAGTATGTCCATTAATTAGTATTTGCACATTCATTTCTTCAGCGATTCTAGTTAAACCTTCAATATTCCCTCTAGGGAAAACTTGGTGACCATGAATTAGGCCGATATTAATCTCATTTATCTTCGTAGTTATCTTCTCTGGAAAGCTAAGGTAATCCATATTGCCTTCAACAATAAAAACTTTTTCAGAAAGACTTTTAACGTATCTTAACACTTTCTCAGATATTAAATCGCCTGTAAAGAAAACCGCTTGGTAAGGTTTATTGCTTTGAATAATTTCCTCTATGATTTTAGGTATTTTCCTAGCTCTTGTAGGTATATGAGTATCCCCTGTAATCAAGACCTTAATCATAAGTAAGCCACCTAACAGTTATCCAGTTGGGAATATTTTAGAAAACTTGCTTAAAGTTTACTTCTAGGAACTTGACCTGTCTACATACTTTACAGCGTATTTCTCGGGTTTAAGTTGAGAAACTATGTACTCGAATGCCTTCCAAGGATCTGTTTCTTCGCCGCAAGTATAGATATCTACCGTCGCATATCTGTACTTAACCCACGTATGTAATGCTATATGGCTTTCTATAACCAACGCTAAGACGCTTACTCCTCCTTTCTCACCACTAAGCTTCCATGACTTAATATCCCATAGGGTTGCGTTAGCTTTTTCTGCAGCTACTTCAACTATTCTTCTTAGTTTTTCTTCGTCTGAAATTACATTAGTGTCGCAGTCGTAGAGGTTACCGTAAACGTGTTTTCCAACTATTTTACTCATATACTGACCCTTAATCTAATGCTCGAATAGTCAGATAAAATAGGTGTTTATAAAGATTTTCTTAGATGAAATGCTATGATACATTAACATATGCTTAAACATTTTTTATAAACCCCTACTATTGAACTGATGTTTTAATCAACCACATACAACATTTAAATTACTTTGGAACATATGGTATCTAGGAAGAGGGAGTTTTATGGGGTACAATGTGGAAATCATAAGTATAGGTAATGAGCTTTTAATAGGTAAAACAATAAATACCAATGCAGCTTGGCTTGCTAGAAAACTCACATTTCTAGGTTTCAATGTTAAAAGAATAACTACAGTAGGAGACTTGATAGACGAAATAGTTTCTGCCTTAAGGGAGAGTATTAGTAGAAGACCTAGGATCATAATAACTACTGGAGGTTTAGGGCCAACATTCGACGACAAAACAAGCGAAGCACTAGCAGAAGCACTAAATAGGCCATGGGTAGTAAATAATGAAGCACTAGAACTAGTGAGAAAAAAGTATGAAAGCATGGGTCTTAAACTTACACAGCATAGGGTAAAAATGGCTAAAATGCCTAAGAACGCTAAACCACTACCTAACCCTGTGGGTACAGCTCCTGGGATTATGGTTCGCGAAAAAGGAATCATAATAATCTCCTTACCCGGCGTACCTAAAGAGATGAAAGCTATTTTTGAAGAACACGTAGAACCCTATCTAAGAAAAGTTAGGCCTAATATGTATTTTTGTGAAAGAATTGTTAAAGTCAAGGGTATTCCAGAATCTTCTCTAGCACCAATCATCGATAAAGTTATGAAGAAAACTAGTAGAGTTTACGTTAAAAGCCATCCCAAAGGCTCTGAAGGCGAGTTACCTGCGATAGAGTTGCACATAGTGTCTTCAGATACTGTGCCCGAAAAAGCAGAGCGCAACATAGAAGAGGCTATAGAGACGCTACTAAAATTAATAAGAGAAAACTTTCAAAAATTCCAAATAGAATGAGAATAGTTTTGCATATTAAAAATCTAGGAGGATTATCCATTGAGCAAAATTATTAATTCCCTTCAAATAGTTAGGAAAGCAACAGTGAATGGAGAAGTAGCCTTAATATCTTCAGGACCATTAAAGTTAGGTGGTTTTCACAGATCCAGAGTAGGATGCTTAACCTTTGAATACCTTAAACCTCCTAACGCTAAGCTTAAGGAAGCAACACTTGAAATAGCGATGACAACAACAACCGACCCCTCTCATGTTAGATGGAGATTATGGTTCAACAGCTTCCCACTAACAAGAGAATTCAAACCACAAACAACAATCGAACTCAAAGAAGAATACTTTAACAAGGCCTTATTCGATGTTACACCCATACTCTATGCTAGAGAAACAGAAGAGATAAAATTAGCAATAAAGTATGATGGACCCGGAGAAGCCGAAGTAAACCATGCAAACCTTGTTTTGGTATTTGAAGCAAAAGAGGCAAAATCCTCTTACACATACTTCTCCGGCGCACTAATAATACCGCCAAATAGGTCATCAAGGTTTAATGTGCCGCTAGGTGTCATAGATGAGTTTTCAGGGGAGCTTAAAGCTATAGCGTTAACCAAGTCCAAGTATTCGTCAGCAACAATAAGTATTAATGGCGCAAAAGTGTTCTCACTTAACACCTTAAGCAGCCTAGAAGAAATACAGGTAGAGAATATCATGGTAAGGCAGAACAATGAAGTAGAAGTAAGGCATGAAATATCTAAGGAAAATGCTATTAAAGAACCGCTGAATATATCAACGTTCATCTTAGCGTCAACGAAAATACTTAGACCCTATATTAAGATAAAAAATGTAAAAGTAGTTTCCAAAGAAAAAGAACCAAAGCTCATAATAAAACTAATAAATACTGGAATATCATGCCCTGATAAACTATGGCTATTACTAATAGATACAGGCATTATAGTTAATAGATTAAAGCTGCCATGTTTAAAACCAGGCGAAGAGAGAGAAATAGAGTTACCGTTTAAAACACAGTTAAAAGTAAGACAGCACCTACTATCACTGAGAACCGTATGGACTAAGTTGAGCAGAGTTTATTCGGAGGAAGTAAGGTTAACGAAAATCATTACCTCTTAGAAAACTAGAGGGGCAAACATTATTAACAGGACATATTTTACACAACGGGTTTCTCGCCCGGCAAATATTCCGTCCAAAGAGAATTAGTAATAAATGAGCCTTTAATACCTCCTTAGGGTCTATATGTTTTTCGAGCTCTCTCCTAATAATGTCGTAGCTTGAAGAACTTGTTAGACCTATTCTCCTAGATACTCTCTTAATATGGGTATCTATTGGGAGAACAGGTTTTGAAAAGCAGAAACACAAAATTATATCAGCTGTTTTAAAACCTACGCCTGGCATTTTAAGTAACACCTCTCTAGCCTTATCTACAGGTAAATACTTAAGTCTATCTAAACACCCGTTAAAATCCCTAATTATGATGTAAGCTACTTCTTTTAACCACTTAGATTTAACCTTATAAAGACCAGCCGGCTTAAGCGCCTTCTCTAAATCATTGAGGCTAGCTGATGAGATAGTGTAAGGGTTTATTGTACCTAGAATTTTTCTCAGATTCTCTATGGCTCTTCTGACGTTTTTCCAATTAGTATTTTGTGAAATTATTGTTGAAACTAAATGTTCAAAACAACTTTTCCTTCTAACTTCACTTATAAACTTCTCAACAATATCGCCATAGGCTTCTTCAGAGTACTCCAATATTTTCTTTAAAATGTAGCTCAATAAATCTTCACCTTTAATAACTTCCTCGTTTCATCTACTAAGATTAGAATTAGAGATATGAGCATAATAAGAGATAAATCACTTAACGATAAGGGTTCAACATCAAACATTGAAGGTAAACCGTAAATAGCTAGTAGTTGAAGAATAATACTTACTATGAGTGCATAAACCATGCTTCTATTGGATAATATGCCAAGCTTGGTTATAGTGTTTTCAGCGCTTCTAGAACTTAAAGCATACATTACTTGAGAAAATACTATAAATGTAAAAGCTGCAGCTCTAGCATAGCTTATATTCAGAGGTAAGTTGATTAAGTATAAGAACATGGTTATAACAGCCATAATCAATCCTATAAATATAGCATAAGACATTGTTTTCAAAGTGAAAAGTTCTTTAATTATGTCCTTAGGTTTTTTAGACATAATACCTGGTTCTGACGGCTCCAAACCCAACGCTATTGCAGGAAACGAGTCAGTTATTAAGTTCATCCAAAGTATTTGAGCAGGCCTAAATATTAAAGGTAAATTAGCAATTTCGGAAAGCAGTATGGAAGTTACTTCACCAATGTTTGCAGATATAAGGTATCTTATAGGTTTCTTAACGTTGTCGTAGATTATTCTCCCTTCTTCAACTGCTTTAACTATTGTTGAAAAGTTATCGTCTAATAGTATTAGGTCTGCTGCTTCTTTAGCTACATCAGTACCTCTAATCCCCATAGCTATGCCTATGTCGGCTATTTTCAATGCTGGAGCATCGTTAACACCATCACCAGTCATAGCGACAATGTGCCCTCTATTTTTAAGAGCTTTAACTACCTTAACCTTATGGCTAGGAGTTACCCTGGCGAAAATAGCTACATTGTCTACTATTTTCCCAAGTTCTTCATCGCTTATTTCTTCAAGCTCTTTACCTGTAAGTACAAGCTTTCCTTTAACCTCTAACCCTATTTCCTTGGCTATTGCTATAGCTGTTTCCTTATGGTCCCCGGTAACCATAATGACCTTAATTCCAGCCTCCTTAGCTTTAGCTATTGCCTCGTAAACTTCTTCTCTAGGAGGATCCATTATACCTACAAAGCCTAAAAACACAAGGTCTTGTTCAAGTTTTTTAATATCTGGCTCTTTAACCTTCTTGAAGGCGAATGCCAATATTCTAAGAGCTTGAGAAGCATAATTCTTTACTTCAGATTCTATTTGTTTAATTACTTCATCTGCGAGTTTAATTACTTCACCATTAATCATAACGTATTTTGATTTAGACAAAATAACTTCAGGAGCACCTTTACAGTAAACAATAAATTCTTCACTTACTTTATGTACTGTTGTCATCATCTTCCTAGAACTATCAAAAGGAATCTCAAGAACTCTAACTCTAACACCCTAACTCTAACACCTCTAAGAGAATCTGTGCTAACTCCTGCTTTCTCAGCTAAAATAAGTAAAGATGCTTCTAAAGGATCTCCTATAATTCTTACTTTACCATTTTCTATTCTTAAGAAGGCATTATTACACAAAACAGCTGCTTCAATGAGTCTAAAGGATCTCCTATAATTCTTACTTTACCATTCTCTATTCTTACTTTCCACATCAACTTCTCTCCCATTAACATGTATTTTCCCCTCTAAACTATATCCTGAACCTGAAACATCAGCTACTAACCCGCTAGGTAAAACTACTTTCCTAACGGTCATTTCGTTTTTAGTAAGAGTCCCTGTCTTGTCTGTACAGATAACTGTTGTAATGCCTAGTGTTTCAACTTGAGAAATCTTCTTAACAATAGCATTTTTCTTAGCCATTCTCCAAACCCCCAAGGCTAGGATTATTGTTACTATCGCAGGTAAACCTTCGGGAATTGCTGCTACGGCTAAGGCAATACTTGTCATTAGAAGTTCAAGTAATGTGCCTAAACCTCTGACGTAGCCTAGGATAAATACTATTAAGACAGATGCTATGAACATGTACCCTAAATTCTTACCTAGCTTATCAAGACTCTTTTGAAGAAAAGTTTTCTCTATGGGTGCTTCTTCAATAGCTCTAGCTATTTTACCTAGCTCAGTGTTCATCCCCGTAGCTACAACAACCCCTTTACCCTTACCTCTAATAACATATGTGCCCATAAATACCATGTTCTTTCTCTCATAAATAGGAGCTTTCGGAGGAACAATAGCTGAAGCATTTTTAAGTACTGGAATACTTTCTCCAGTAAAAGAGGATTCGTCAACATGAAGCTCTAAAGACTCTATAAGCCTAATATCCGCCGGTACCCTATCCCCTTTCTCTACGATAACTAAATCACCTGGAACAACTTGTGAAGCGTCAATAACCTTCAAAACGCCATCTCTAATGACCTTAGCCTTAGGCGTTGTTAGTTTTCTTAAAGCTTCAATAGTTTTTTCGGCTCTATATTCTTGAATAAAACCAAGCAAAGACATAAGCAATACTATGGCAAGTATAACTAAGGCATCCTTTACTTCACCAAGAATTATAGAGAAAAGGGATGCGACAATTAATATTAAAACTAGGAAACTCTTAAATTGGTCAATGAAAATCATAAATGCGCTTCTCTTCTTAGCTTCTTTAATAATGTTAGGTCCATACTTCTTAATTCTATCCTCAGCAATACTGCTTTTTAAACCTTTAAAGGGATGTGTTTTAAACCTAGATAGAACAATGTCTACTGGAATATTCCACCAAGCGTCATTATCCATGCTAGACTACTTACCCCTCTTAAACCTACACTATTTCAAAGAATTAGTACTAATAAATACTTATCCTCTTTATTTAAACACTACTTTTAGATGAAGGTGCTATGTTCTTAAACCTATGATAGATGATGTTCATGTGCTTATTAGGAACTACAGCTTAAATACGCTATAATTAAAAGATTTAGTGTGAGCTAAGGAGGTTTAAAGAGGTGTTTGAAATATAGTCTCTGCTAAGGCTAGATGGAGAAGCAGCGAAAGAATAGCCTTAAAGGTTCTTGAGAACTCAGGTTACAAAATTATTGATGTACACAGGAAGGTTATCATTAAAGGCGTTGAAGTTGCTGAAGTTGATGCTATAGCCGAGGACAGTGAAGGTACTAGATATGCTGTTGAGGTTAAAGCTGGAAGACTTGACGTATCAGGTGTTAGACAAGCATACACTAATGCTAAATTACTATCCATGAAACCTTTGGTTGTTTGTAAGGGTTTTGTCGATGATGCAGCCAAGGCTGCTGCTGAAGAACTGAAGGTTAAAGTTATTGAGTTAAGTGATCAATTTCTTGTTGACGCTGAAGAATTGGAGGTTATTGTTAGAGAATCTGTGGAAAACATTCTTGACGAATACATTGAATCTATACTTACACCGTTACCCGAACTATCTAAGGAGGATCTAGAGGTCTTGAAAGATCTAGCTGAGAACCCGACTATAACAGAAGCTGCTAAAGCGCTAAATACAGATATTCTTGGATTACTGAATAGAGTAAATAGGTTAAAGAGAAAAGGTGTTTTACCTAAAACCAGGAGTTATGGGGATCTAAGGAGAAGATCTAAGATACTTCTTTACAAGTTTATGTTTGAAAAGAGAATAAGCAATGTTGTTGAAAGATTAGAGAAAATACTTTCCTCCATTGAGGAAAAGAGAAAAAATGATGCTTGAAATTTACCAATTCCATCCTAAGCTTAAACTGGTTATTCCGGGATTCCTATTAAAGGACATAGTTAATGAATTTCCTGAAGGAAAACATTATGTATCTCTGGACTTGGGTTTCTCACTAAGTATTATTCGTAAAGTAAAGGATAAGATTTTGTTTGACGGGTTCAATGAAGAACTATATTTAGATCGCATAAAAAAGCTGAGAATAAAAGATGACTCGGTTTACGTAATTGAGGAAGGACATTTAAGAGAACTTTCTCTCTACGGCAACGGCAAGTTTTATAGGCTTACTGCTGTGAAGAACTGTAAAGCCCCTACTTTAGAGATAAGTGGTATACATATGCATAGGATTAAAAATATTTGTCCATGGGACGACTCTTTAAGCAAAGTTAGGTTATTAGGCATTAGGAAAGGCGACTTAGTTTTAGATGTGTGTACAGGCTTAGGGTATACTGCAATAGCTTCTTTAAGATATGGTGCTAGTAAAGTTTACACTATTGAAATTGATGAGAATGTTTTATCCATTGCTAGTTTTAATCCTTGGTCAAAATTTTTAGAAAGCAATAAGATAACTATCTTTCTTGGCAACGCGTTCGACGTTATTGACGTTTTCAAGAACAATATTTTCAATAAAATAATTCATGACCCCCCACGCTTCTCTCTTGCTGGAGAACTATACAGCAGAGAATTTTACCATAAACTTTTCAGAGTAATTAAGCCTGGAGGTGAACTCTTCCATTACATAGGTAAACCGGGAGAGGCTATTGGGAGGAAAAGTATGACTAAAGGTGTCGTAAACAGGCTTAGAGAAGTAGGCTTCATTATTATACGTAAAACAGATTTTGGTGTTGTAGCTAAGAAACCTAGGTTTTAAGCTTCTGTTGATACTTCCTATTGGAGCAGTACATTTTAATATTGAATTCTATTATGAATCAATAAACTTAGCTTTGGGTGATCTCTTGTCAAGCGAAAAAAAGACTATGGAGGAACTTATTGAGGAACTTAGAAAATTAAAAGAGAAAGCTAAGGAAGGCGGTGGACCAGAAAGGGTAAAAAGACAGAAAGAGAAAGGAAAATTAACCGTATGGGAGCGTCTTGAAAGACTTCTTGACCCAGGAAGTTTTGTTGAACTACAACCATTTGTTGTACATAGGAGCACATATTTTGGACTAGATAAGGCCAAGTACCTAGGAGATGGTGTTGTAGTAGGTTATGGCAAAATAGATGGTAGGCTTGTACATGTTTTCGCACAAGACTTTACAGTCATTGGTGGTTCTCTGGGTGAAATGCATGCTAAGAAAATAGAATTCATAATGTCCATGGCTTTAAAAACAGGTACACCTTTAATAGGTCTTTACGATTCTGGTGGGGCTAGAATTCATGAGGGTGTAGCTGCTCTAGACGGTTTCGGAAGAATTTTTAGAATGAACGTTAAAGCATCAGGGATAATACCTCAAATATCCTTAATTCTAGGACCATGTGCTGGAGGGGCATCGTACTCGCCGGCTTTAACGGATTTCATAATAATGCCTAGGAATATTTCATTCATGTTTATTACTGGGCCTCAAGTTGTGAAAGCAGTTACAGGCGAAGAAGTCAGTTTCATGGAGCTTGGGGGGGCTGAAGTACATGCTTCTAAGAGCGGCGTAGCACACTTCATAACAGACTCTGAAGATGAAGCATTTAATATTGTCAGAAAACTTTTATCATACATACCCTCTAATAACATGGAAGATCCACCTTATGTAAAAACCGAAGATCCACCTGAGCGGGAGGATAAAGAACTAGAGACCATAGTATCTACAGATCCCATGGCGCCATATGATGTTAGAGACATAATCCTCAGAGTTGTTGATGGTGGAGAGTTTCTTGAGATCCATGAGAATTATGCTCCGAACGTTGTAGTTGGTTTTGCTAGGTTAAACGGCTATAGTATAGGTATCGTAGCTAATCAGCCAAGGTTTCTTGCTGGATCTCTTGATATTGATGGTTCCATTAAGGCTGCAAGGTTCGTTAGATTCTGCGACTCATTTAACATACCAATAATAATGTTTGTAGATGTACCAGGCTATCTTCCTGGAGTAGACCAAGAACACGGAGGCATAATCAAGCATGGAGCTAAGCTAGTATATGCTTATGCTGAAGCAACTGTGCCAAAAATAACTGTTATCCTTAGGAAAGCATATGGGGGAGCCTATATTGCTATGGGGTCTAAGAGCTTAGGTGCAGACATAGTTTTCGCATGGCCAACAGCAGAGATAGCTGTCATGGGGCCTGAAGGTGCTGTTAAAATAATATTTAAAAAGGAACTCGCTAAGGCGAAGAACCCGGAGGAGCTATTTAAACAAAAACTCAAAGAATATAGAGCCATTTTCGCCAATCCCTATAGAGCAGCTGAACTAGGCTTAGTAGATGACGTTATTGAGCCTAGTAAAACAAGACCTATGCTAATTAAAGCTCTTGAAGCTTTGCAGAATAAGCGTGAAGAATATCCTCTAAGAAAACATGGCAACATACCTCTCTAGGCCGTTACTTGAGAACTAAAAGTTCCTGTCCCTTCTTAACCATGTCTCCTTCATTTACATTTACTTTTAACACTATACCTTCAAATGGTGCTCTTATTTCATTAAGCATTTTCATGGACTCAATAATTACAATAACATCATCTTTCCTTACATAATCGTTTTCTTTAACTTTCAGAGAAACAATTCGCCCACTTATAGGTGCAATTATTGGCTTACCTCCTGCCATGCTTTTATTTTTCGTATTAGCAGTTACGTGAGGGAGCTTAGTCAAAATTTCTCCAGCCTTAGTTATTAGAAGTCTTAATGGTGTTCCATTAACGTAAATTATTTTTGAATTCCTATCTAGAAGCACATTATATCTTTTTTCATTAACTAAGAGCTCCACTTTATTGTCATCAATGTTAATAACCTTGACCTTTACTGTTCCTAGCTTTTCATCTTCTACTAAGTATAGGTTTCTACTACTTTCTACTAGCTTGAGGTTTAAACTTCCACTGCTTGTTTGAACTTTGATTTTTCTTTTCAAAACCCATACCATCTACTATCTTTTTCTCCTAAGCCAAGGAAATCTCGGAAAGTAACTATGTAGGGGGGTTCTTTTCCATAATCTAGCAACGGTGTTACGTGGCTTGCTTGCTAACGGCCTTTTCTTCGAGCTCTCATTAGCTACAACTGCTGCTACAATTTTTGCTCTCTCCTCCATTGCTAACTTTTCAACAAACTTAGGCAGTTTCTCATGCAAGTACAAAGTGTGTATATTGCCTTCAATGAAGTCTTTGTCATTCACTATTTCCCTATATAGTGGAATTGTTGTCCTAACGCCTTCGATTATGTACTCCGATAATGCCCTTTTAAGTCTTGAAATTGCTTCAGCCCTATCGCTGCCCCATACTATTAACTTAGCTATTAGCGGATTATATATTGGCGGGATAGAGTAGCCTTCATAAACACCACTATCGACTCTAACGCCTAAACCTCCAGGTTCATGATATTTTACGATTTTGCCTGAAGATGGTGCAAAATTATTCAATGGATCTTCTGCATTAATTCTGGCTTCAATTGCCCATCCCTTAAGAGATATTTGGCCTTGAGAAATATTCAATGGTCTATCGGCTGCTATTTTAATTTGCGTTTTAACGATATCTATCCCTGTAACCATTTCTGTTACTCCGTGTTCTACTTGCAGTCTGGCATTGACTTCTAAAAAGTAATATTTTCCATCTTTGTATAGGAACTCAACAGTACCAGCATTAGTATACTTGGCTAGCTTTTGAAGGAGCTTCTTCTATGAGCTTTTGAAATCTCCTCTGAATAGAACATTCTCTTTCGAATAAATGTATTATATTACCGTAGTTATCCGCTAAGACTTGTACTTCAATATGTCTGGGCTTTTTTAAGTACTTCTCAATATAAATATCTGATACGCCAAATGACTTATCAGCTTCAACTTTTGAAATATTCACGAACTTTACAAGTTCCTGTCCATCCCTAGCTATTCTCATACCTATGCCACCGCCACCGCCAACAGCCTTTATTAAAACAGGGTAGCCTAGTTCTTCAGCTATTTTCTTAGCCCTATTAATATCATTTATAGGTTCTATAGTTCCGGGAATTACAGGTATTTCAGCTCTCATCGCTACTTTCTTGGCTTCAACTTTATTTCCTGCAAGCTTTATGGCTTTGGGTGATGGGCCAATAAATGTGAAGCCGTTTTTCTCCACCAAGCGGGCAAATTCGTAGTTTTCAGATAGGAAACCGTAGCCTGGATGAATAGCGTCAACTTTAGCTTTTTCAGCTATCTCAAGTATACTTGAAGCATTAAGATAATCATCTATTCTATACGCTTCATCAGATAATATGACATGTAAAGAAACTATATCGTACTTCGTATATACAGTAACAGTTTTTATTCCAAGCTCCTTAGCTGCTCTAATAATTCTTACTGCTGTCTCTCCTCTATTAGCTATTAGTATCTTGTTAAACATGTAATTGATTTCCTCATAGCAATATGCTAAATTGCTTCATGGGCTAATAATTATTACTGCGGAGAGATAAATGTGAAATGTAGATATATAGTTAATCTAAGTAAGATGTTTGTAGACAACAGTCGAAAATTATT
>NJED01000031.1 GCA_002254745.1 Desulfurococcales archaeon ex4484_217_1 | reverse complement strand
GAAAGTACTAGAGCTAAAATCAGTATTGAAGAAATCGTAGGCCCTTACAGTAGCGGAGTATCTGCCAATGAAAAGAATACTGCATCAGCCGCGGCTAAGGAGTTCTTGAATAGAACAGGTAAGAGAGCAATTGTGAAGTTAAAATTGTGAAAAGAAATACCTATTGGTAAGGGACTTGGTAGTAGCGTGGTAAAAACATTACATTGTAGCTTTTTGTGTTCTTTTGTTCTGGGCGATATGCTTACAGTGTGCTGTACCAATAACTCCCATGGGCTTGTGGGCGATGGGAGCTTTACTCCAAGCCCGCGGCAAATCCCTAGATGAGAGGACTGTGCCGTTGCCCTCAACCACCGCCAATGACCCATAGGGATACCTAAGTCCCTATGGGCGAGGTGGAACCAATGAAACCGCACCACAACAAAACAAAAACACATAAAGCAATAAGGAAACGGCTACGGCAGCAACGGTTATAGGGCTTAACAAAATATTCAAACCAAGAATGGACTATAATGAACTGATAGAAGTAGCTACTGGTTCTCCGCATCCAGATATTGTTGCTGCAAGCATCTTAGGAGGCTTAGTTCTTATTTACTAAAGAAAACCCTTGCGCGTTAAACCTAGGATAATACTTGCAATACCTAAAATAAAGTCTGTTAAAGAAAAACTGAAACTTCTAGATCAATACTACTTAAACAAGTGCCTTTAGAGAAAGTAATATATAATCTTGGAAAACTCGGCGTATTAATAACAGGTAACAGGTTTTCTTAAAGGTAACATAGACTTAGCAGGCTTAGGAATGTACAATGAGATAATAGAGCCTGTAAAAGCGTCTCTCATACCAGTATACTTCCAGCTAAAAAGAAGCTACTTGCTCTAGGAGTAAGTGAGGTTTGCGTATGCGGTGCAGATCCTTCAATAATGATTATGGTTAAACCTAACTATAAAGGAATATAAGGAACGTGGAACAGAGGTAGAAGTTCTGGAAACAGGAATAGCGTCGAAAAGCACAAATACTACAGCCTTAAATACTTCTAGCACATAGAATGATATGGAATGATGTCGTGGGCAGCCACTGATAATATGATGTATCCTATCTCACACTGACCACAATAAGACTTCTATAAACTATTTTGCTTTCCTAATTACCTTACCGCCTACTCTAGATATTTCCTTAACCCATTCACCAGGTAAGTTTCCGCTTCTCACAACAACATAGGGTTTAAGTTTAAGATCTAACGCTACAGCTATAGTCTTAACTATATCTTCAATATTGGGGTTTTTTAACTCCACATAGAGGTAGGTTTCTCTACCATCATTAACGTACATTATTTCGTGTTCTATTCCGGAAATTCCCTTGAATTTCCCGATTTTAATTTTCTCCAAGATATAAACCTCTAACTGACTACTAGTCTCTCAGAAGCAGAATTAAGATTTAGTATAATTTTTTCCCATTACTGTTTTCAATGTTCTGGAAAAGTTCTTAAGAAGCTCTTTAGAAATAAAGGGTAGAAGAAGCACCGCTCTGCTTTCTCTGGTATTTTTAAAGCATCTGATTAAATATAGAAATACACTGCCAAGATGAAAGCTATGTAGAGTTCTTTGGGAAATTTAAGCTATAGTTTATTTATGTGTGTTCTTAAAATATATTCTTGCATAGTTCTTACCATGGAAAACTAGGAGGTGTAGTGTATGAGTGAATTTGAAAAAATATTAAAAGAGTTTCTACCTGAAGAAGTTGTTAAGGTAATAAAGTTAACAGCCTCGCATAATAGGTGGAGAAAGAGAGAATGTCTTAATATGATACCCTCTGAAAATCAAATGTCCCCTCTAGCTGAAATGGTGTATTTGACAGATATGGGACATAGATATGCTGAAGGTCTACCATATAAGCGATACTATCAAGGCCTCATATATGTGGACGAAATGGAAGTTTATGCGCAAGAATTAATGTCGAAACTATTTCACGTAAAATATGTTGATTTAAGACCCATATCGGGAACAATAGCTAACTTAACGGCATACTATGCCATGGCACGCTATGGGGACAAGGCGGTAGTAGTGCCAGTACAAGCTGGGGCTCATGTAAGTCACACGAAATACGGTGGCCTTGGAGCACTAGGCATACAGCAAATAGAAATGCCCTTCAGCCTTGAAGACATGAACATAGACGTAGATAAAGCAGCTAAGGTCATTAGGGAGGTAAAGCCTAAATTCGTAACGTTTGGTGGATCGGTATGGCTATTTCCACATCCAGTAAAGGAGCTCAGCGAAGTAGCTCATGAAGTAGGAGCAAAAGTTATGTATGATGCTGCCCATGTACTAGGATTAATTGCTGGGGGTCAGTTCCAAGACCCTATTAAAGAAGGAGCAGACATAATAACATCGTCGACTCATAAAACATTCCCTGGACCACAAGGGGGTGTTATACTGACAAACGATGAAGAGTTGTACAAGAAAGTTAGGAAAATAGTCTTCCCAATATTCGTATCAAATCACCATCTACATAGATTACCTGCAACAGCAATAGTAGCTTTAGAACTACTGTACTTTGGCAAAGAATATGCAGCTCAAATAATTAAAAACGCTAAAGCACTAGCTGAAGCATTAGCAGCTGAAGGATTCAATGTTCTCGGCGAAAAACATGGATACACAAAGAGCCACCAGGTACTTTTAGACGTTAGAGCTCTAGGTGGAGGAGCTAAATGTGCTAAAATGCTTGAAGACGCTAACATAATAGTAAACAAGAACCTACTACCATACGATAAACCTGAAATGATAAAGGATCCAAGCGGGCTGAGACTAGGAGCACAGGAACTAACAAGATGGGGTATGAAAGAAGATGATATGAAAGAAATCGCAAGATTCTTCAGAAGAGTACTTATCGATAAAGAAGATCCAGCTAAAGTTAGGAAAGATGTTATAGAGTTTAGAAAGAACTTCCAGAAAATACACTACACATTTGATGTACCATTAGAAGAAGTTAGGAAACTTCTAAAACTAGAAGCACTACCATTATTAGAATAAAGAACCTACAAGAAAAGCTACTAAACCTATAAACATCCATAAAAGTACTTCTTTTTTAACTTTTAAAGCAACTTCTTTTGAAGGAATTCTTAGAAGAAGTATTGAGGAATATATGAAACCTATGTCAGCGATAAGAACTAATAATAAGTAGTGTATTGAAAGATACCCTAAAAACCAGGGTAACGGGCTAAGCATAACCGCAGCTACATAGAACAATACTGCAACCTTAGCCGCGAAGGGTTCACCATACCTAACAGCTAGCGTTAGAACCCCTTTACTGCGGTCTCCCACAACATCCACGATGCCTTTGGTTATTTCTCTACCAGTATTAGCTAGAAAAACCATAGCAAAAAATATCAAAGTATGGAGGTATATTTCGCCAAGCATAGCTGAGCCGAAAATAAACGGTATAGCAACACATAGGCTAACCATTAAGTTGCCTAGAAAACCTGTCCTTTTAAAATAACCGTTATAAGCTGTTGAAACAGCGAATGAGAGAATAGCAATGGTCAAGCATAGGGGATTTATTAGGGCAGCAGTTAGGATGCCACATACTGTTAAAAACGCAGCAAAGTATACAGCGGAGGCCGGGCTTACTTTGCCGCTAGGTATAGGCTTAAATGGGTTATTTATGGCATCTATTTCTCTATCAAAATAATCGTTAAGAACCATAGATGAAGCAGTAAGTAGGAATGCTGTTAAGAACCCAAAAACGAGAGCATGTGGAGGTACGAGAAGAATTCCTCTACTAGCTATAACATATCCCACTATGACAGCGAACCCCATCATCAAGCAGTTAATAGGCCTTAAAAGTTGAATGTACGCTTTCACTTCAATTCTGCCCTCTAATAATCTCTTGAGCTTGTTTAATTATTTTTCTCGCAATTTCAACACCAATACCTTTAACATTTGCAAGGACTTCCACTGTAGCGTTAGCTACATCTTCCAAGCATTTAAACCCTGAACTATATAAGGCCCTGGCTCTAACCCTACCGACGCCTTCAAGTTTAACTAATTCTAATAGTTCCTCTTTAATACCGAATTTTATTCTTCTATGTATAATTTCGAGGTCTTTAACTGCTCTACTGCTACTTGCAACAAGTTTAGATAACTCCTTTAATGAGTAAGCTAGCCACTCCGCGGTCTCTACAAGGCTATATATGTCGCCCGGTCCTAAACTATACTTCTTCGATAGGTATTCTTCATCATATTCATAAATCCAATCGCGAAGAAACATTGTTGTTTTAATAGCTGAAATAATCGTGTAGTCGCTGATAAAACTTAGTTCGTAAGGATCGAAAGTTAGGTAGTTACATGCTTCATCTAAAAATCTATCAATAAGGCTTACCTCTGATCTTCGAACACTAAGCTTAGGCATATCTGGCGCTAATGCTATGAGCGTTAAAGCAGCAATATCGTGAACTCTTTTTACTCCCTTAACGCCTTTAATAAATATTATAGCTGATAGCGGGTCTATGTACAATTCGGAAACTCTCTTACCTAATCTTGTAGGTTTAAGGAAGGGAGTTTTTGTTATAAATTCACTTTCACATAGGAAGCTTATAATCTCCTGCAGTTTCAACTTAATATCGCTATATCCGAATTGCTTATAGTAAAGTGTGTTTTTGATGTGTTTAACAACATCATCTAGGTTTTCAGCATAACCGGAAGCAATTAAAGCTAGAATAAATGTTCTTAACGCATTTTCTCTTCCAAGTTTAGAAAATATATTTTCAGGTTTGGAGAGAACGTACATTTTCCAAAGCTTATCAACTTCGAACTCTGACCTAGCAATTATTATTGCTTCCCCTACTTCATCGTACCCAGGTCTACCAGCTCTACCGCACATTTGCTTATACTCCATAGTCTTAATGGGTACACTACCTATGCCTGGCTCGTATCTCACATGAGAATGAATAATAACTCTCCTAGCAGGCAAATTTACTCCTGCAGCTAAAGTAGGAGTTGCTGCAACAACCTTGATTACTCCTTTCCTAAAGTACTTTTCAATTATCTTTCGTTGAGCATAAGTTAGCCCGGCATGGTGAAATGAAACGCCACAAGCAGCTAATGATGCAAGCTGCCTATTTAAACTACTGACATTACTTGACCTTTCAAACTCTTCCATAACCTTTTTAATGTCCTTGCTTATCAGGAACTCAAGTCCTCGGAAACCAAGCTTACTAGCTATCTTTGTAGCTAACTGTACGGTAAGTCTACGGGCATTTGTGAAGATTAATACTTGTCCTTCCTTAGCCAAAGTATCATGTACTAGATCTAGAATAGGGTTATTGAATAGCTTCTTTACCCTAACCCTAGTTCCATCATTAAATACTATTTCCCCATTATAGTAAACACCTTCACGTAATGGAACAGGTCTCCAATTACTAACAACAAACTCCGCATTCAGCCATTCAGCTATTTCCTCAGCATTAGATATCGTAGCACTAAGAGCAACTATTTGAACATCACCCATAGTTCTCATCTTCGAAACAACACTTTCAATAACAGGTCCACGTTTAACATCATCAATATAATGTATTTCATCTATAACAAGTATAGAAACATCTCTAATCCACCTAGGCTTATGCCTAAGCAGCGAATCAAATTTTTCGTTAGTGGTTAAGATGATATCATAGTTTTCTAAATATTCATCTTCTGAATCGTAATCACCTGTTGTTAATGCTACCCTTATACCATACTCTTTAAGCTCCTTAAATTCCTCATATTTCTCGGAGGCTATAGCCTTTAAAGGAACCATGTATACTGCCTTGCCCATACTCCTTTCTAAAAATCTTTTGAGAAACAAAAGTTCAGCTATTAAGGTTTTACCGGAAGCAGTATGCGAAGCTAAAACAATGTTTTTACCCTCTAAAACTCCTTTACTTAAAGCCTCAACTTGCGGTGGATAAAGATACCTTATACCCTTCTTTAGTAGAAAATCCTTTAATTTCGAGTCTATATTTAACTCTTCAACTGCTAGTCCGCTATGGGGCAAGGCGATGCTCCTACAGTATTTTGCTATTTTACTGTTTCTTTATAAGAAACATTTAAACATAAGGGTAAAAACAATAATAACACGAAACGTCTTTAGCTTAAATGGGGGTT
>NJED01000030.1 GCA_002254745.1 Desulfurococcales archaeon ex4484_217_1 | reverse complement strand
GCCTATACCCGTCCTACTACCATACGATGTAAACTTCATAAACACCTTAGTGTTGTTCGTAATTGTACTAGCAACACCATATGCCCTAGTTAAATACATGGATTACAGGTGGAAACGCAAAGTAGAACTTTCAATACCTGTCTTCCTATACGACCTTGCAGGACTTGTTAGAGCAGGGTATACTGTACCCAAGGCATTAGAGATAGAGGCTGAAAAAGATTTAGGTCCATTAACAAGCCTCATAAAAAAGACTGTTGCAAGAATAATTCTTGGCGAAGATGTTTCTAGAGCCCTAAGCGAAACATTTAAAGACCAAACACCGATTACGAGAAGATTTATTGAAACAGTAGCTGAAGCTCACGAGAGCGGTGGGAGAGCTGCTCAAGTACTTTCAGGTGCTTCATCTCATGCAACAAGGCTTGAAGCATTTGAAGAAGAGAGACGTAGGAGTATGAAAGTTTATGTTTCAATAATTTACGCTTCAATAATAATATTTATGATTGCTTCAGCGTTCCTGCTATTCTTCAACACAGCATTATATGAGTCTGTTAGAAAAGGTGGTGGAAGACTATTCGCTATATTGCTAACACCAAATCAGATGAAGGGACTCCTATACTACACAACTTTACTTATTACCGCTCCTTCATGTATAGCAATAGGTAAAATAAGGTCGGGGACTGTAGCTGAAGGAGTATTACATATGGCCCTCCTTTACGCTATAATAGCAGTGTTTTACACTTACGTAGACTACTTAGTATCTATGCTTATGTCTTTTCTTCCTCTCTAAACCTTTTTACAAGTTCAAGTATTTGACTAAGTATTTCAGTAATGGACTTACCGGAAACTAGGTTAACGCCCTGACTTGAAGCAACTTTTCTTACACTTTCCGATGAGCTATCTGTTACATAAATGTACTTTATCCCTGGAAAGTCCATGAACTTAGCTATATGGGCTAATAGGTCTGTTATCTGCGATTCAGCAGAGCTTACAGGTCTATAGTCTACGCCTATTAATGACTTACCTGACCTAACTATAATATCAAACCTATGGTTTACGCCTGAAATCCCCTTTAATGTAGCGTTTCTTTCTACACGAAATCCTTTAGAGGTAAGTGAGAGTAATATTAGGTTTCTTATTAGATTGCCTGACTGTAGGAGCTTAATTCCATAGTCTGTTGTCCTATACATGTAAACTGCTCTGTACTTTGCTGTTGTTATGTCAAACTCGTGTAAGCAATTTCTACATTTAAACTCTATCCTAGGTCTGTCAGCTCTTCTGCCGCAGTCAATACATTCGAAAATTTCACCTAAAATACGGTAATCTATTCCTTCTTCACGTAACGCTATTTTACAATTAGGGCAGATTAGTTCCTCGCCCCCACCCTTTAAGCGCCGAATAAATTTCAGCTTTGTATCAACAAAACCGCAAGTTATGTGCTGTATTATTTCTGTTCTAACCATATTTATGGAGCCACATGAGGGACATTTAAACCTAGTACTTACATGGATTTTACCGCATGAAGGACATTCAATAACTCTATCTAATATTTTCTCTTCGACAAGACCCAGCTCTATAAGGGTTTTCATTTTTTCCTGCCACTCCGGGAATTTCTTCATTCTGGGATACTCTATGCCTTGTTCGAGTTTCTTTTTCCTCAACCATAATTTCAAGTATTTTAAGTAATGCTGGATCCTTGAGTAGGGTTTCGGCGAGCATTAAATCCTTGCTTTTCTCTACTGCTATACTCAAAAAGGCACACCAGCTTATGCACTTACTATATAAAATATAGCCCTATTACTTTTTAAACCCTCTTTAATCTGTGCTTAGAAGTCCTATTCTTATCAATTATGTGGTTTACTTCAATGCCTTTGCTTACTAGAGTGTCTGAAATGAACCTTCTATGACACTTAAACCATAGCTTCTCAGAACACATTATAGCTACTTTATTATCGTACCTAAGGATTATAGATATAAGCCTCCTTATACCTTCCATGTAGTCTTTAGATAGCATATAGTTTCTATAACCTCCCTTTCTAAATCCGCCTAGAAGGCCGCCTAGCCAAATATATTTTATATTATATTTGCCTAGTTCATCTTCAAGAATTTCCCTGTTAAAGTGAGGATACTTAGTACTTTTAGGGAATCTCCTAACATCAACAATAACTTCAATACCATACTGTTTTAATAACTGTATAAACTCACTGAAGCTTCTATTTGAATGTCCAACGGTATATACTTTAGCCATAAACTAAACACCTTTCTAGAAGGAATATTTACTTCATTAAGTAAAGTGTTTATTTCATAGTGGTTAACTATTTTTCTATGAAGTACGAATCACATTAATGCCGAGGAGAATAGGGTATTGTCCCTTAATTTCATTGTACGGCAAGCAACGTTAAACGATATAGATAGGGTTATGTACATAAATAGGGTATCGCTACCTGAAAACTATACAAAAACATTTTTTATTGAGCATTTAAGGAGATGGCCTAAAGTCTTTCTTGTAGCTGAAGTTGACGGTGTTGTAGTCGGATATGTTATGTCTAGGGTTGAAATAGGTTGGGGGCTTATTAAGTACGGGCTTACGAAGAAAGGTCACATAGTATCCTTAGCTGTCCTAGAAGGGTATAGGAGAAAAGGTATAGGAGCAGCTCTTATGAAAGCAGCTCTTAAAGGGCTAAAAGATTATGGAGCAAAGGAAGTATATTTGGAGGTTAGAGTATCAAATGTTCCAGCGATAAGACTTTATGAAAAACTTGGTTTTACAGTTAAGAAGACTATACCATATTACTACCTTGACGGAGAAGACGCTTATCTTATGGTTAAATCTCTAACTGAAGAACCCTAGAATTTTTAAACTATACTTAGACAAGAAACTGTAATTTGAAAGCACAATAGATAGGTGAAAAATATTCATGGGCAAAAAGTACGTTCTCGTAAGAATAAGGAAAGGCCTTGTACATGGGCTTTTAGGGAAATACTATGAAATATCACCTGATAAACCTCCAGAAAATCAGTTCCTAAAAAGAAACCTTAGGAAAACAAGAATAGATCCTCAAATAAACTTCGTATGGTGGGATAAACCAGCACCCGAGGTTCCAGCAGAATTCTTTGCAGTTGAATGGTCAGGGCATCTTATAGTAAACCAAGCTGGACTCTATAGATTTTACGTTTTAACAGATGACGGTGCAAAACTATGGATTAATGACAAATTAATAATAGATGCTTGGAAAGACCAGGCACCAACAGTTTACCATAGTGACATCTTAGCCTTAAGCGCAGGCTACCATAAAATAAACTTGAGGTTCTATAATAAGTATGTTTTCGGTGAAATAATGTTAGGCTGGATAAGGCCTGATGGTGTAGTTGAAATAATACCTCCAGAAAATTACGCGACACCATTAGATGATAAGATAGTAGTTAAAGGGCTACCGAACGGGTATAGGGTTGAACTTTGGAGTGGAGGTAAGCTTCTTGAAGCAATAACTAAGGATGGTAAAGTAGAGTTAGATGCAAAGGAGGTTGTGAAGCCCATAGATGGATATTTTAAAATATATGATAGCGCAGAGAAGCTTATCTTCGAAAGCCCTGTAATAAGAGATATTTGGGGAGGAGACATATTTCAAATAGGTGAAGAGTAGTTTTAAACTAAAACAACATTGAAATGGCTAAGTATAAATTTAGTAAGAACGTTCATGAATTATCCTTAAGCATTCTCTAAATTTTGGTGTAGTACATCATGGAGGTTCCGTTGAGCATCATAATAGCTGAGACGAAAGTAACAATAATAGGGTTTACTATGAGTGAAGCATTCGAATATGTAGATACACTATGGAATTTTCTTAGGGAAAATTTACCTAGAGAACTCTGGAACGACGTAACAATAGAGGTCTCTGGAATAAGTGGCTTAAATAAGCTTTCTTTTAAATGGTCTGTTTCTATTGATGCAAGTAATGACCTACTATTTGAAGAAATATTGCTTAGCTTAACAGAAAATAATTTTTTAACTAACAAGAGAGTTGAAATAATCTAGGACAACTATATATTTACGCCTTTACAGACTTAGTGTCAGAAATACTGAAATAAGGTTTGCATATGAAAACATCTAGAGTATCATTGCTAATAATAGTTATTTTTGTTATCCTAATAGGTTTAATGATATTTCAACCCAGTTACAATGTTCCTAGCGGAAGGTGTTCTGAAACAGCACAGACGAAGGGAAATATAAGGTTCTATATTTACGGTTCAATAGGATGTCCGGCGTGTAGAAACGTAGAAAAATTATTGAGAGAGAATTTTAAAGAAGCGGAAGTGATATTCTACGAACTAAGTAGTAGTGGAGAATACGTTAAGAACTTTTATAGTATATATGAGATAATAGGTGAAGCTGCCAACGAAACGCTAATTCCCTATACTCCGCTTATAGGGGTCTTCGTAGGTGACAAGTTAGTATCTATTGTTGTAGGTTTTCAACCCTTAGGCTTCTGGAAAAACATGGTAGCTAGTAGCCCAAAAGACTATGTAGTTGCTTTCTACCCTAAAAATGGCGATATGGAAACTATAGTAATATCCAATAGTGAAACTATAAGACTTCTAGAACAACTATTTAGTGGAAAAGGGTAGAACATGAGCGTTCACGGAATAGGGGAATTACTAACGTTAGCAGTGTTAATGTCGGCACTAGATTCTATAAACCCATGCACTTTTGCATTATATGCTTCATTGCTCATAATGGCATCAACTCTTCACGGTAAAAATTACAGGCATGTAAGAAATGTAGGATTAGCCTTCATAATAGGGGTATTTGTAACATATTATGCGCTTGGCCTAGGACTATTAACCGTTTTGGGTTTTTTCGACATATTATCTAAAATCATAGGTGCGTCTGCATTAATTCTAGGATTACACCTTGTTTTAACTAATCTTACTAGTGGTAAATGTGAAATTAAGGTAGGACATTTAAAAATATTGCGTAAAGCAGCAAATCCCTACTTTGCATTTTTAGCTGGAGTTTTCCTTAGCTTAACTTTGCTTCCATGTAGTGGTGGACCTTACGTAGTTACGTTATTGTTTATAGAGAAATTTAAGCTACCATATATTTATAAATATGGGCTCCTCTTTCTCTACAATACCATATTTGTTCTACCTCTAGTTCTTATACTAACAGGTTTATACCATGTAGGAAAAGCTGTTAAAGGCAAAGAGAGACTTATAAGGACGGTTGAAGGAATCGTTTTAGCCTGTCTAGGTTTATACATTCTTTTGTACATCTAAGTATTTCATGGTAGGTTTAAGTATAAGGAATACTCAAGTAGTATTGACGCTGAGGAGTTAAGCTATGAGTAAGAAACCCTGCATAAGTACATACGGTTTTAGGTGGGGGGTTATAAGAGATCCCATATATGATTACATACCATTTAATAAGGATGTTGAAGGAAGAATTATAGATACACCCTATGTTCAAAGGTTAAGAAGAATTCATCAGCTACAAATAGCTCACTTCATATATCCTGGAGCAGATCATAAGAGATTTCAGCATAGTCTCGGAGTTATGCATTTATCCGGAATGTTCAGTGAGCATTTACTTACAATGCTTACAACAGCTGAAGGTGAAGATGCATTAGAAGGCTACAGTATGTTAGAGCTTATTGAAGCCTCAAGAATAACTGGGCTATTACACGATATAGGGCACGGACCCTATAGTCACTCTTTTGAGGAATCTATCTTATCAAAAAGTGAAAAACTCCGTAAGGAAAAACTAGACGATCACGAACTTGTAGGATTAGCTCTAGTAGAATATACAGACCTTGGAGAGCTAATAGATAAAATAGGTAAGGAAACGGGGTTTGAAGATCTAAAAGAATTGGTTTTAAAACTCCTTAAACCATACAGTCCAACAGCACCTAGAATTATAAGACTTCTTCAGAAAGTTGTTAAGAACTGGATATACCCTGCAGACATAATGGATTTCCTAATAAGGGATAGCTACTATGCTGGAACCAAAGAATACGGGACAATAGACTATTACAGACTAATATTTTACAGCTATCCCTACGAAGACCTAATAGTTATGGATGAAAAGAACATAAATACGTTAAGAAGTTTTCTGCAAAGCAGACAATACATGTTCGACACAGTATACTTACACCCTATATGCAGGTCTTTTGAACACACTATCCAGCTAATGATGAAGAACGTGAAAGAGGAATTAGAGTTCGAAAATAGGGTTCTTGGAATAAAAGAGGGAAAGCCTGAAAGATACTTAGAGCTTGACGACTATTCAATACTTTACATGATACGTAATTTGCAAGAAACAGGGGAAAATGTGAGAAACGCTAAGAAATTTGCCGAAGACCTACTATACAGGAGGAAACGTTGGAAACCCGTAGGGAAACCCTATGAAATAAGGTTACCAGCATATGAAGCACCTTTCTTTTACAAGTTTGGAGACCCTAAATCGGCATCTAGGGAAATTTTCAAAGCACTTTCAGAGAAGCTAGAAGATGCAGGACTGGGAAAATACATTGACCTATTCTGGGTAGATCATAGTATGAGAAAAAGCCTTCCAGCACTTCCCTACCCATTGCATGTAATACATTTAGCTAGAAGGCTGAAAGATAAAATAGAGATAGTTGACAGCATACCTATTTCGAAAATACTTGAAGAAGCAGGTTTGAAACCGAAAATAACCTTTACAATCTATGGCCCTACATCTTTACTAAAAGATTATAGTGTAAGAAGGAAATTAGAATTTATAGTTTCTGAGGTTTTCAAAGAGGTTCTTGGAACAATACCTGGAGTTACAATGTGAAAACCTAAATTATCGTTTAATACCTAACTCTTAAATACCTTTTACTCACTCTATAGTAAGGGTGTTTCGCAAATTGACTATAATAAGATGGCATGGCCATGCATGTTTCGAAATAGTTTCCGATAGAGGAGTAATTATAGGCATAGACCCTCATGATGGAGTAAGTTTGGGCATAAGGCCGCCAATGTTTAAGGCTGATGTAATCCTTGTAACACATAATCACTTCGACCATAATGCAATCCAAGTTATTTCCAAACCCAATTCCAAAGTCTTAGATATGTTTGAAGGAGAAACAACAGTAGATAACATTAAAATTATGGGTGTTAGGAGCTATCATGACCCATACCGTGGTTCTTTGAGAGGAGAAATAATTATTTACAATATTGAAGTGGATAACATGGCTATAACTCACTTAGGAGATTTAGGTACAATACCTGAGGAAAAAGTCTTCAGCAAAATTACTCCAACAGACATCTTAATGATACCTGTAGGAGGAGTGTATACTGTAGGTCCTTCTGAAGCTGTTAAGGTTGTTGAGAAAATAAAGCCGAGGATAGTAGTGCCTATGCACTACAAAGTACCTGGCTTAAGATTGGGCTTGAAAAATGTGAGCGATTTCCTAAGAAAGGTACGGTACGATGTTAAGAGAATTAGCGGTAGAGAATTCTCCATATCGAAGGATAAGCTACCTTCAGCAACAGAAATCTGGGTGTTAACGTATCAGTAGTTAGGCTTAAATAACAACTCTAATCTTTTTAGCCTTGGCTCTCCTGATTTTCTCTCTTTCACTACGGATAAGCTCTATCAACGCCTTTCTAATAACTTCGCTTCTAGTTTCCCCTCTAAGCTCAGCGTATTCGTCTACAAGCTCTAGTAAGTCCTCTTCAATTTTGAAAGTAACTACTCTCATCGAACCCCGCCTCCGTATTACTGATAGTGCTGAGGGAAATAAAATATTTTTCCTTAAAGAGTT
>NJED01000029.1 GCA_002254745.1 Desulfurococcales archaeon ex4484_217_1 | reverse complement strand
ATTTCTGGTTTCTCAACTTCTAAAGGCATGTCTAGTAGCGCTATTTTTGCTTTCTCGATTCTCCTAGGCATACTTGGATGAACAACTTCTTTATCCAATACAATGCCTTTAACCAATGTTGTGTCTAGTAGGCTTTCTCCCTTCTTTTTCTCGATCTTCACATTGTTTATATCAACTTTGAAAGTTCCATCTTCCTGAGGCTCAGCAATAGTTAAAGCTGCTTCAACAACGAGATTTATTAGTCTTTCTAGAACCGCGCCTGAACCTACATATTTGCTAGCTAAAGCTGTTCTCGCAAGTTCTTTCAGCATAGATTTGTCTTTAGGATCAACCTTTATCGACATTTTATCGTACTCTTCAAGAGCCTTAGCTAATGCCTCCTTGTATCCTTCAATAATTATTGTGGGATGTATTTCCTGATCTAAGAGGTTTTCAGCTTTCTCAAGAAGTAAACCTGCAAGTACTACAGCAGTTGTTGTGCCGTCGCCAACTTCAGCATCTTGTGCTTTAGCTACTTCTACTAATAGCTTAGCTGCGGGATGCTGAACTTCCATTTCCTTAACTATTGTCGCTCCATCATTAGTTATCGTGACATCGCCAAAGCTGTCTACGAGCATTTTGTCTAAGCCGCGTGGCCCAAGAGATGTTCTTAGAGTTTCCGATAGTATCCTAGCAGCTAAAATGTTTGCTCTTAAAGCGTCTCTGCCTGTTGTTCTTTGAGTACCTTCTTTAAGTACTAATACTGGAACACTATATGCCATAGATTTTTACACCCCATACTTATAATAATTTACTCTATAATCCGCAATCAAGTAGCGAGCGCTTCTATATAATCTTTACTCTCAATACTCATATCAAGTAGCTAATATAGTATTATTTAGTGTAGAAGTAGGGGTAAGGCTGGAAAATGGTGAGTAAGGCAGTAAAATGTACGACATGCAGAATCAGGCAAGCAGTGTATTATCGTAGAGAATCCGGGGAAAAACTGTGTCTGCAATGTCTAGAAAAAAGCATAGTAAGACAGGTCAAGCACGAAATAAACAAATGGAAAATGCTTGAACCCCACGACACAATAGGGTTTTTAATTCCAATAGAAACACTATTAATATCAATACCTGCCTTTAAGATAATGTTTATTATTGAGAGAAAATACGCAACTAAGCTGTTCCTAATAAAACCTAAAGAATTAAAGGGAATAGTACCTGACGTTGAGAAAGTAGTGGAGTATCAATTACCTAGAAGACCTAAGACCATTATTGAACTCCTAAGACTTGAAAGAGTAGAGGCTGCAAAAATATCTAATAAACATGGTATAAACAAAATCATAGTACCTCATACTTTAGAGTTCGAAGCTACGTACTTTCTAATGAATATTTTGGAATTCAATTTTGAAGCCCTAAGTGACCTAAACCCTAAGATATACTCTGAAAAATATGGCGTATTCTTCACTAAGCCTTTTAGGAAAGTAAAAAGCTACGAAATTTTACTTTATGGATACTTAAAGGGTTTGCTAAGTGAGGTACATTTTAGCAGCATTATATCAAAGTACTTTACATTTAATAATTGCTGTAAACTTGGTAAGTATCTAGACTACATAGTAACCCTTGGTAAGGGACACTTTGAACTACTTATTTCAACATTAAAAATGTCAGAGTTGTTTATCGAGAAAATTCTTCCAGAGTATGGGTTTAGAAGATCATGCTTACTATGTGGTGCTCTTGTAAAAAACAGACTATGTAATGTTTGTTCAACGCTATATTTTAATGCGTAAACCTTTGTCCTTTAATGCCTCTCTAATGCTCCTTCTAAGAATAAGCATGTCTTTAGTGTAGTTCATAAAGCATCCTTCCTGCTCCCAAATGCTTTCTCCATTAAAAAACAGTTTTAAACATGGTAGCACCAATATATTTTCCTTAGATTTAACTTCAGGGTAATTGTCCACATTTATCGACACTACTCTTATCTTGTTCAGTACTTTAAATGAGAAATCTTTTACTAGTGAGTGAAAGTATCTTGCTTCTCTTTTATTCTTACTAGTGTATTCTACAAGTACTATCCTGTTATTCTTTATCACGTGCTCAACTTCTCTTGGTGAAAGTTCTTCAACACTCATTATGGCTGTGTCCTCTTCCCTCTACTCTGTATTTACCCTTAAAAACATATCTAGTGTCGGTTTTTCTTTTACCTTTCTCTTTTCCTCCTTAACCGTTTTCCTTTCCTCTTCAACCTCCTTTAGACGAGGTTTTCTTAAACCAAGTTTTTCCTCTATTTTTACAAGTTCCTCTTCCTCTAACGGCACCACATACTGTATTTTACCATATCTAGGAGGAGGAGGTTTTAGTCCTTCATTAGGATCGTAAACTACAATCTGATTTTCTAGAGTCCTTCTTAGACCTAACTCGTCTGTTAGTTCTAAGAATATGTGGAAAAGATCATTAAAACCTATTATCTCTTTGAACTCTTTCTCTTTAACACTATAGCCACAAACTATACATGTTAAGTCAGGTTTTATAGAAGAGAAACCGCATCTAGGGCATCTTATTGGCAAAGGTTTTCCGTAAGTGTCCCATGCTTCCCTAAGTAAGCCGAGTAGATCTTCTCTTTTTCTCCTTAAAGATTCAAGGTATAGTCTCCTAATATTAGCTGCGCATACGGGGCCTCCGAAATTAACAACATATTCTAAGAGGTCTTCGCTAAGTTCCTTTCTTAAATCCAGTATTGTTTCAGAAACTATGGGTGCGAATCTTAGCCTTCCCCTTAAAACTCTATTCAAAATTACGCTTTTAGAAGGCCTATAGCTTATATTCGACAGCAAATGTTCTATAACGTTCCTAACTATCTTCTTGAGCTCATTCTCTGTTAAACCTAGACGAGAAATACCTAATGCTATGGAAATATCGCTGAACATACTGGAGACTATATTTTCTATATTTAATCTTGAACTTCCGGTTCTAGTACGTTTCTTTCTCCTAGTTTCACCATGTTTACTGCTTTTCTTATGCACAGCTATAAACCACTTGGTATTAATTACGGGTCTCGAAGTTACCGTGTTACATTTAAAATTACCGAACGTATAAAGTTATACTTTGAATTCTATGCGTTCATTAATTTAACGAAAAATGTAATGAGAATCTTTAGAGGCTTCCTAGCACATAAAAATATAATAAGCTTAAGGTAACTAATGTCTTGAAAATGGAGAGTTAGAAATGAAAGAGAGCTTAATCCTAAGGATGTTATCGATTATAGTAGCTTCTCTAAGTATCATACTGCCCCTCTCAGTACCTTTAATTTCATGCTTCAAATCATCTACTACGTACATTATAGCATATAATATTGAAATAGAAACCGAGAAAGAGACCGTAGTAAATATTCCATTACCTCCTAAACTATCATGGCAAAGCCTTATAGCTATTTTAAATGAAACATATAGCGGAGGCATTATTGAAAGAGATTATAGTAAATATGTTCTACGCGTTTCAACCAGTAACAAGTTTAATTATAGAGCAAATATTGAGGTTTTAGTTAGGAGTATCTACGGTGAAAAGGACATTTTCCATAAACTAAATGTGCCCATGAAAACACTTATAAGAAGTCATTTTGGATTGGAACCAAGCACGTACTATAGCTTAACATCCCCTACTTATTGGTGGAATTACAGCATTGACGAAGTGCAGAATTCTTTGGAGGAATTCTACTCATTATACAATTATTCAAGCAGAAATGACATACTTGAAGACACATTAATTAATGTTCTCATGAAACTTAGAGATTATGTAAGTAGAAAACTAACATACAGACCTGTGACTAAGGGGAGGCTAGGTATAAGAGATTCACTACTTGGAAACTATGGTGACTGTAGTGAATATTCCGACGTCTTCATAACTTTTGCAAGAGCACTAGGTATACCTTCGCTGAGATGTATAGGTTTCGTCATTAGAGGGTGGAATTCTCAGTTAGGAGAGTACAGTGTTGTTGGACATGCTTGGCCTATAATATATGTTAACGACTTAGGATGGTTACCTTTCGAAGTAACTGTTGCCCCAGAATACTTAAAAGCGAAACCGGGCGAAACTTCACTAAAATACATTTGTTTACTCATAGACCATGGTAACGTAACTAGAGAGTCTTTAGACTTAGCAAGGGATATTCTCTTTGACCCCTCAGAAAAATGGGTTCCAGGATCATCTTCCTCTCTTATCATAAATTCAGTAAAAATAAAGTTCCAAATAAGTATAAAGCCAAAGCCTCAAATACCTGTGTCCTTCCATGCTGGGGAATACGAAAATGTTTTTGCTAGTACGTTGTTTTTCACATTTGCTTTAATACTATACTTCATCAGCATGCTATCATTAGCATTTAGGGTGAAGTATGGTTGAAGCTTGTGTTTAAGATATTGGTTCCTTCTCTAATTCTTTTATCAGCTATTATACTCCCCTACATATTAAGCTATAGGGACTTAAGGACTCCTTTACCGTTTGTTAAACTTGCTTATAGTAGCAATAGTACTGAAATCTCATTTAGTATTAAGGGCTCTTTAAACATTGGGGGCTCAGAGTACATAATTGTTGAAAAAACCTCAATGAAGGAACATGTAGTTTATTTCGTTGAATATGGAACACGGAGAATATTTTACCTAACGAAAGTTGATGATAAGCAGTACTTGGGGTTCTCAGGAATATACACTGTACTCTGGTTTACTGAGCCTCCTAAAATAAACGATACTGTACCTGTGCTTGATTATTATGGAGTAGTTTCTAATGTTCAAGACAACAGTTTCTGCCTGAAAGACTATTACGGAATTGATTTGCACTATGAGAAAATAGGCAGTGTTTATGTGCTTTCAAGATACGGTGAGTTAAAATTGAAGAACATTGTACTTAAAAACGAAGACTTAAGGAGAGAGCCCTTCACTTATATTTTAATTGTGAGCTTAACCGCAACTACGGTAATATTATTAACCGATATAATACTGTTGCGTATACTTAGAAGTAAAGTTTAGGTTCCATGTTAGCGTAATGTGAGAACACGTTTCATCCTTAAATATCTACTTACATAGAAACTTAGAAGAATTAGTAATTTCTTTTTCTCTCTCCTTCTAACTTCCCTTAGTCTTCCTTCCAGCCTACTTATAGAAGGCCTTCTCCCTTTAAACCATGCTTTAATTAAAGCCCTGTATATGTAGTTAAGTAGATCATCATATTCCTCATCCACATCAACATCGTAATTGTACCTTTCAATAACGTCATCGAGAAGATCGCCTAAATACCTGCTTAATACCTCGTATTCTTCATCATTCACTAGTGTCTTCACCCGGTAACTATTTAGTATTCATATATGTTACCTTATAAAGTATTTCCCTAGTGTTTTTAAACCTTAAGGTTTAAAAAGCTTCCACAACTCATCAATAACAGGTTCAATTATTTTCTCCGCGTATTCATTTTCTCTGATTATGATTCTTTCATTAGGGTCTTTTGTAAACTAGCCTATTACAGTTGCTTTAATGCCTTTCTCCTTTAAAACTCTAATAGCTAGGTATTGCGGCTAACAGTACTCCAGAGCTTATTAGTTTTAGAGGATCTATGCTGATATGTTTACTTAGAACCTTTGTTTCCCCGGCAATAGGTATTTTATTTTCCTAAACGATAAAGCCTTTATTAGCTGCAATGCTCATTTCATATAGGCCTTCGAGCAAACCTCCATCTGTAGGATCATGCATACCATTGGTTAGGTTTCTTTTAGCTAACTCTAGGGCCTCTTTTACAACACTTATATTTTCTATGAATTTTTAGCTTTCCCAACAAACTCCATGCCATATTCTTTTTCTAGTTCCTCCTGAAATTCTGAGGCTAAAATAGCTGTACCTTCTATGCAACTGTTTTAGTCATTAATATTTTTATCTCATGCTCTAACATTAGTAGGTAAAATTACATTATTAGAGACAGGTACCCGAGGGCAGATACGATAACTATTGGCGGCCTATTACGTAGGCCTGCTACTACCTCCGAATGCCCACCTACAATCGCTGCTTCAAGCTTTAAAGCTCCCTCATGAGCTTCTCTCATTATTTTCTCTACGTGGTTGCCCGTGCCCGTTAGCTGGATTAGTTTAGCTACTAGGGGTACTTGAAATTGCTTTGGGCACGGG
>NJED01000028.1 GCA_002254745.1 Desulfurococcales archaeon ex4484_217_1 | reverse complement strand
GCATCTTTTATAGTATTTTCTTGCTGATTTCATCATTCTTTCTACCCATACTGTTTTTGGGTCTTTCTTTGTTTCTTTGGGTGTTTTAGCGTATTTTTCCAGCATATCTTCTATTCTTGGCGAAGACATAGTATCAACCTCTTTGCTTTTATTTCGATAAGTACATTAAGGGTTTGGTAAATATAAAACTATCCCAACATTGCTCCTAAAATGGTTTCGGAACTACTTTGAAAGTATTTAAAATAGAGGGCCATGGTTAAAAGCATTTATTAAAGCTATACTTTCAGTCACCCCTCTTTAGCTAATTAGTACGTGTGGTCTACTTCTGTAGGGTAGCAAAGAATTTAAAAACCTAATATTTTAAAGCTTAAGTCGGAAGTAGGAGGTAGAGGGTATTTATGCCTAAGAAAATTAAGGATATTTCCGAATTACCGGGTGTTGGTAGAAGTACTGCAGCTAAGCTTACAGAAGCCGGCTATTCAACATTAGAGGCTATTGCAGTTGCTTCACCACAGGAACTAAGCACTGCTGTAGGTATACCTTTAGCAACTGCGCAGAGAATAATTAGAGCTGCTAGAGAAGCGTTAGACCTAAGACTTAAGACAGCCCTAGAGCTTAAGCGTGAAAGAGCATCTGTAAGGAAAATAACTACCAGCAGTAAAAACCTTGACGCATTGCTTGGCGGAGGTGTTGAGACAAGAACTATAACAGAGTTCTTCGGAGAATACGGTACCGGAAAAACTCAGCTATGCCATCAACTATCGGTTAACGTACAGTTACCTCCCGAGAAAGGAGGTTTAAGCGGAAAAGCAGTTTACGTAGATAGCGAAGGAACATTTAGATGGGAGCGTATTGAAAGCATGGCCAGAGCTCTAGGCTTAGACCCCGACGAGGTTATGGCAAACATATTTTACGTTAGAGCAGTAAACAGCGATCACCAAATGGCTATAGTGGATGAGCTTTTTGAACTTGTTCCCAAAGAGAACATTAAATTAATAGTAATAGATTCTGTTACAGGACATTTTAGAGCCGAATACATAGGTAGGGAGCATTTAGCTCAAAGACAGCAAAAACTTAACAAGCACCTACATCAGCTAATGAGGCTTGCTGAAATATATAATGTGGCAGTTGTAGTAACAAACCAGGTCATGGCGAGACCTGACGTATTCTATGGAGACCCCACTCGGGCAGTCGGCGGGCACGTTCTATACCACGCGCCAGGCGTAAGAGTTCAGCTTAGAAGAAGTAGAGGCAATAGAAGAATAGCTAGGGTTGTTGATGCTCCGCACTTACCTGAGGGGGAAACAATATTCGTAATAACAGAAGAAGGTATAAGAGACCCGGCGGAATAACGTAGCTAACGTTAAGAGTAACTTTTAGTTAAAGAATTTCAGCTTACTTCTTCATGAAACCAAGATGTTTTAGTTTAAATTATCTCTATCTTTCCAGCATTTAGAATTGCTCTGCGCATAATCTATATATTTCCAAAAGTCAAAAATACCCATATGGAATAACTACTATTTAAAGCAGCAATATTACCTATTTGCTTTAATGGTGTAATTCATGGGGAAAATGGTTTCAGTAATGCTATCGGATAGTGAAGCTTCTTTTCTCGAGCAGTACTGTTTAAAACATGGTCTTTCAAAAAGCGATGCTCTTAGACACGCTATTGAACTTCTGTCGACCAAGGAAAAAGCGGAGGAAATACCTAAAACCAGGTATAGAAAAATTGTAGTTAAAGCTTCCCGTATAAAGCTAATTATGCTTACACATACTAGCGTAGATATTGAAGGAGAAGACTTATACGTAGAATCAGCTCTTTAGAAGTTGAAGCAAAATGGTTAAAACAATAATTTCACTAACACATGGCACAGACTTAGACGGCATAGCATCAGCAGCAATAATATACCGTTACTCGAAACTGAAAAATTATACATGCGAACTTCATTTCGCAGAACCTTACAATCTAAACGAAAAGTTAAAGTCTTTAACAATACTCAATAAGCGATATGGCGAAGTAATAATAGCAGACTTAGGGGTTAATAGGAAAGTCTACGCTGAAGTCTTAGAATCTCTTAGGAAGTTAAAGGAAAAAGGCATTGTTATAAAATGGTTTGATCATCACGTATGGGGTGTCGATATAAGCGAGAACGTTAAGGAAATAGTTGATGTTTTTGAAAACGACACCAGGTTCTGCGCGGCAGAGCTTGTTCAAACGCATTTACTGCCCAAAGACTCTATTGCACGTAGGATAGCACTACTAGCTAGGGATATAGATTTCTGGCTGAGAAGGCTTGACTTATCAGTGAAACTATCAAAAATAATAAAGTCCAATAAAGTCTCTAAAAAACAAATAGTAGAAAAATTGTCTGAAGGCATTTTCTGGAACGATTACTTTCAAAAAATCTATGAAGAGTTAAGAGTGGTAGAAAAAAGACTAATAAATAAGGCTCTTAGAAATATTGAAACGCACAATATAGAAGGATTTAAGGTAGCTTTAGTTAAAAATAACGTACCAGCAGGCCTCATAGCAGATGTTCTTGCAGAAAAAGGATTCGACATCATTGTCGTACTTTCCTATACAGGGAAAATAAGTTTGAGGAGAGGTAAAAACGACATAAACTTACTGCCTATAGCTGAAAAATTAGGCGGCGGAGGACATCCGTACGCTGCAGGAGCAATATTAGATTATGGGGTTATTGATAAGTTCCTAGCGAAACATCTAAGAATATACAGGAAGAAGGATAAAATACTTAAAGCTATAAAGGAAACTGTTTCCAACATAAGGAGAAAGCAATGATAAACATTTCTACGGCTAAAATAATATTATCACTAACTATGCTAACATACACATCATACTTAGATGTAAAATATAGAGAAGTGGATCCTAAAATCTGGTTATTTTTCGGTATTCTTGGAAGTATTCTTACAGCTTTCGAAGTCCTATCAAAGAACCACATGCTAACAATAATCGCCGTAAATATAGTTCTTGGTTTTTTAATAGGAATAATTTCATATTATTTCGGACTATTTGGCGGCGCGGATTTCCTTTGTTTATTTGTTTTAAGTATAATACACCCATATCCGCCTACTAAACCTCTCTACTATATTGGGCCAATATACCCATTTATATTAACCATAGTTGTGAATTCACTATTACTTTCGCTCATCATACCAATCGTTAATTTGGCAAAGAATATTAGAAACTATCAACACATGCTTAAACTAAGAGCCCCTCTAAAATACAAGCTAATTTACCTGTTCATAGGGTATCCTGTAAGTATTGAAAAATACTTCAATATGGAATTTGCTTACCCCTTAACTATATTTGAGCTTTATAAAGATAAATTAGTTGTAAAGTATAGATTAACGTTTGATATTAATGAAGAACATGAAAAACATCAAAAGAAGCTTAAAGAATTAATAAGTAAGGGAGTTCTGAGAAAGGACAATGTAATATGGGTTACGCAAGGCATACCTCTACTTGTCTTCATAACACTAGGCTATACCATATCACTAATTTTAGGGGATATATTAATGTACACATTATTAACGAGGACGCTGTGACTAACATTTAAAACTTAAACTGTAATAACTATCCTAGGTATTACAAGGTGTAGAAAATTGAAGGTTATTTGGGCTCCTTGGAGAATAAGATATATTGAAATGCCTAAACCTAAAACTTGCTTCCTATGCGATGCAGTGAAATCTAGAGATGATAAGAAACATTACGTCATATATAGAGGTAGTAAATGCTTCATCATTATGAACTTGTTCCCATACAATCCAGGGCATTTGATGGTAGCTCCCTATAGACACTTACCTTCAATAGAGGATCTAAGTGATGATGAACTATTTGACCTAGCAATGTTAACTAAACTTTCCCTTAAAATACTTAGAAAAGCGTTTAACCCTCATGGATTTAATGTAGGAGTAAATATAGGAAATGCCGCTGGTGCTGGTGTAGAGGAGCATGTCCACGTACATGTTGTACCTAGGTGGAGTGGTGATACGAACTTTATGCCTCTACTAGCTGATGTAAAAGTTATACCACAAGCATTGGAAGAAACATATGGGAAACTGAAAAATGTTTTGAAAGAGTTTAAGCTAGAATAGTGGAGGTGTACCGTAATAATGAGAATATTAGATCCATGGTCTATTACTGATGTAGAAGATTATAATAGGCTTATTGAAGTTTTCGGTATCGAAGTTATGTCTGAAGATATTCTCAAGCAGCTTCCATTCCTTAACCGATACTTCCGTAGAAAAATAGTGTTCGGTCATAGAGACTTCCAGGTAATAGTTAAGGCAATAAAGAATAGCGAAGAATATGCAGTAATGTCTGGGATAAAACCTTCGTCAATATACCATCTTGGAAGTAAAATAACTGCCGAACAAATAGTTTATCTTCAACAACTTTCTAAAAAGGCTAGAGTTTTTTACGCTATCGCAGATATTGAAGCATGGGAAGACAATGGTATACCATTCGAGAAATCCTTAGAATACGCGGTAGATAACGTAGCTGACTTAATAACTTTAGGCTTAGACTTGAAAAGAGCCTACATATATTTGCAATCAAGAGAACCTAGGGTTCTTAGATGGGGTTACCTTTTTGCAAGAGGACTAACGAGAAATCTCCTCGAATCAATTTACGGTGAAAAACATTTAGGAATGTATATGACAGCAATGGTTCAGGTAGGTGACATACTATTACCTCAACACCCTGATTTTGGAGGCCCTAAACCAACAATTGTTCCTGTAGGTGTAGACCAAGACCCCCATATAAGACTTACGAGAGACTTAGCTAGGAAGTATTCAGGGAAATTTAAGTTCGTTCCACCTGCTTCAGTTTACCATAAACTTCAATGGAGTTTAAAAGGTCCAGGACATAAGATGAGTAAAAGAGATCCTATGAGCTGCTTAACCCTAAACGATAGTCCTGAAAAAGCTTCTATAAAAATAAGGAATGCCTTTACAGGAGGCCGTGAAACCGCAGAGTTGCAGAAAAAGCTAGGTGGGAAACCTGAAGTTTGCGCAGTATATCAGTTAGCATTATACCATATCGATGACGATGAAAAAGTAAGGCAAATATTTGAGGAATGTAAGCAAGGGTTAAGGCTATGTGGCGAATGTAAACATGAAGTAGCCGAACTATTTGCTAATTTCTTGAGAAACTACCAGCACAGAAAGAAGACCAATATTGAGAGAGCGAGGAGAATAATTGAAGATTTAGTAGCGGGATACTAAGCAGGCCTGTACATGAATTTGCCCCTTTCGAAATCCGGCACTTTCAATACAATACCTTCTCTAATCATGGATGCTATTACCTCTCTTAATAATAATTTATCTATCCTCATATGTGCAGTGAGTTCTTCAAACGTTAATTCACCCTTCTCCTTAAGAATTTTTAGTACTTCTCTTTCCAACTCCTTCTTACTCATGCCTCAGCTTCCTCTTACATAAACACAGTATCGTGTCTACCAGATTTTAACTTTACATAGTCAAGATAACTAAGTTGATATAGGGTTGAAATACATCAATAGATTTGGGGAGGAAGTATGCCTAGGCTCTCTTCTGGCTTAATAATTGCAGGCGCATATGCCAACAAACTAAGGAGAACATTATTTGCACAATTTCGTGATAAAATAAAGAAGGAGCGTGACAAAGCGAGGAAGGAGGAACTAATGCGTGAGATCGCAAGAGCTTCAGGAGAACTGAACTCAACACTGTTCTTCTTACTTAGAGATTTAGGTGTAGACAAGGGCGATGTTGTTAGAATAGCAATAGAGTATGATGTTGAAGAAGGAAAAATAAAGTGGTTATGGGATACTCTAGAGGTTCAACACTACAAACCTGTACCTGAAACATCAGAGAACGCTAAGGTGAAACTAAAAGAAATATTAGAGAAAAGAGCCGCTGCACCAGCAGTACCTGTAGAATTAGAAGTTGAATATTTAGGAACAGTTAAAGAAGGATTAGAAGACGTATATGCGGTTAAAATACCTAGAGAAGAAGAACTAGTAACCGTGGGTCTCTATAAGGATGAAATAGGTGAAGCACTAGCAGTGATAGTTACCCCTGAAGGAAGAGCATATAAGTACAGTATGAAGTTAACTTACAATCTCAGCCACTATTAGAGGAGAATTAATAAAAGCATTCTCAGAAAACCTACTTAAAGAAATAGATAGGGAGAAAGCGAAAGAACTATTAAAAGAGCTAATGAAACTAAAGTAGAACTTGACGAAGAGGCTATGAAGAAGTCCTCGATCACTGAATGCTGATGATGGTGGGGTTTAACTGAGCCTAAGAGACAAAGAAACAATAACGATAATAGCCAATAAGGCCAATATAAATAATCTAACATACTACGAAGAACTTCATGTAACTAAGAGGTTCAATATTCCATCAATAAAGTTTTTTAAGAAACATAACAAGTTAAAAGTTAAAATAAAAGTTGGTCTTCCTCTACTAAACTTAGATATAGCCCATGGAATATACTGTACAACTTTAGCGCTTAGATTCTTAACGGATTACGAAGTAATAAAAAACCCAAATGAAGCAGCAAAACTAGAAACAAAATCCATAATACACATTACTAAAAGCTTCACTGAAAGACTAATTTCCGAGCTAGGCTTTTTTGCAAAGAATATCCTAATTTCTCCCAATTACTATATTTACGAAATATGCTCCTTCCATAAAGCGCTCTTTGATGTACTGGACCCCCTGGTTTTAGCAGTAACCATGAACATAGATAGGTATAGAAGCGTTATTACGGAAAAAATACTGCGCCATAGTAAGGTATTAGAAGAGTATAATATTTTAAAATATGTGCCAGAAACGTTGATGTTTACACCTACAGAGAGTATGCTTCAAAAAGTTCTAAGTAGGGGCGTTCTCAGATACATAAAAGCCTACTTATATGAAGCCGCTTTGTCGTACATGGGGTATGCATTGAAAACGAGACAGGCATTAACATCGCTAACACTTGGCTCTTTAAGCATATTACGTAAGAAAATAACATATCCTAACCCATATTCTGAGGTCTACTTTAAAGTAAATGAAAAACTTTTAAGACTTCATGAAACTCTGAAAAACGTTAAAGTAATCAAGGATCTTGGAGGTATAGTTAACTACACTGTTCTAGCAGAGCTTAGAGAGAATAGTGTAAGGACTGTTGTTATGAAGAAATATAGAGATTGGAAAGCTATTAAATGGGTTCCAACCACGTTGTGGATTGCAGGCCTTGTAGACTTTACACCTATACCTAGTGAAAGACTGCTAAGAGAAATCAGAGCATTAACAACATTGTTGAAACATGGTTTCAAAGTACCTTGCATATATGCTGTAGATTGGGTAAATAAGGTATTGGTAAGAGAATATATTGAAGGTCTGCCACTAAGCAATGTAATTAAGGAATATAAACGAACATACGAGATATCCTATGAGGCGGGTAAACTTCTTGCCGAAATGCATTCTAGAAACATAGTGTTTGGCGATAGTAGACCCTCAAATATTGTGTATTCAAATGGAATCTTAGTACCTGTAGACCTTGAGCAGTCTTCAACAACTATACCCGCAAGCTGGGACATTGCTGAGTTCATATCGTTTATGTCCGTAGATTTATATTTAAAAGTAAAGACCATATTGAAAGCTGTTGAAAACTTTATTGAAGGATATTTATCAGTACGTAGGGATAAAAGTATTTTCCATGATGCTTTTAAAGCAAAATACATAAGAATATTATTACCCATATCTCCTATACTCCCACTTGTAGCAAATCATGTGAAAACATTATTGGAGGCTAAGAGTTAATGGTAGAACTTGAGATTATAGAGAAATACGAGTTACTAGGTGAAACAAGGTATAGAGTAAAAATTAGAAACACGAAGATAATACTGAACATATCTGCTTCAACAGACAGGGAGGCATTAAACAGAGCGAAGGAGTTAATTAAGGAACTTAAGCTTTATGAGATTATAGACCAATATAAGGTTAAAGACTAAAACTGTGAACAATCATTCAAAGAAAACTTCAAACAATTCTCGGGGTATAGAGCAGCATGCTTCAATAACCTTAATGCCGTATTTGAGGCCGCCGTACCGTATTACATTAACTATGTCAGTTATTGGAGGTGGCTTTACGTTCTCCATATCTGTACCTTTTGTTGGTATAAATACAAGGAAAATTAAAACATAAGGCTTAAATTGAGAAATTACATCGACTGCTTCATATTCTTTAGCTATTTTCCCATAGTTCAAGCCTATGGGTATGTGAGGAGCAATATATGGTGGTCCATACTTTTCGAGAATTTCCAGACTCTTAACGAAATCGTGGCTTCTTTTAGATTTTAAATTCATTATCTCCTTTATTACATAGTCATCCATAATTAATTCGTAATCTACTATATCCACTCCAGCTTCCTTCATTCTCACGGCTAAGTTCTTATCTACAAGTCCTGAATGAACACTTATAACAAGGTTAAACTCCCTCTTAATATCCTTAATTACGGTAAGAAAAGGTTCTATAGGTAATCTACCATCTAAGTTAAAACCGCCGCTAATGAGAAGCCCTTTAGCTCCTCTCTTAGCTAGAAATTTAGCAGTATCATATAGTTTTTTAGGTGTTAATGTGGGTTCCATGCTTCTCAAATAGTACCCTTTGCAGTATTTGCACCCTAGGGGACATATAGGGCCTGTTATACTTACGTCAGGAAATTTATGCCCTGGTATAAACGCTAAGATATTCACCATAGGCTCATCTCAATTACTACTTACTACATAATCACATACTTAACTATAACTTTATGTAAAATAGTTTACCTTACCTATTCTGATAGTACCTATTCACTCTAGGTGAACAACTTATTTCTAGTGATGTCCATGATCTAATAACGTACTTTAAACATATGACTTGTAGAATATAAAGTAATATTATGAAAATGTTCAATATGTTTAGAGTTAAATATAAAATATTGTTCAAATCTAATGTCTTCTACTGTAGGTAAGTGTCTATGAGGCCAAGCGGAAGAACTATATCGATACCAGACTCTGTAAAATGGATAGAACTGCATTTCACATCGGTTACAGGAAAGTTACATAGGATAACGTGTTTAGCAGATAATTTTAAGGGGAAACATCAAGGTAAACTCGATGGCAGTTCCATTGAAGGATTTAGCACTATAGATAAAAGCGACTTAATAGTGAAGGCTGATGAAAGTACCTTTGCGGTAATACCGTGGGATAAGGAAAGAGCCAGATTTATAGGGAAAGTATATAGAGGATACGATCAAGGTAGATTGGAAAGAGACCCGCGATACATTGCTGAAAGAGCCGAAGAATACCTTAAAAGTTTAGGCTATGTCAGTTACTGGGGACCAGAAGTAGAATTCTTTATCTTCGATAAGGTTATAATTGACATGTCTAGACCCGAGTATAAGCAAGCATATGAAGTAGTAACCTGTGAATCAGCATTTTACAGCACTAACATACCATTTAGGGTCAAGGGGGGATATTACGTTCACGAGCCTATGGATAAAATATTTAAGGTAAGACATGAAATAGCTAAGACACTTACAAAGTATTTTAACATACTTATTGAAGCACATCATCACGAAGTAGCGGCTGCAGGACAATGTGAAATAGATTTCAAATACGATAACCTGGTACGAACAGCAGATAATGTTCAAACGCTAAAATATGTTGCTAGAAACATAGCGACCCTTCAGCAAACCCATATTTAGCTTTTGCAGCTATATTAGCAGCCGGTTTAGACGGATTAAGAAAGAAAATAGACCCTGGTGATCCCATGGACAAGAACGTTTACCACTTGTCGCCTGAAGAAAAAAGAGAATTAGGGATTAAAGAACTACCGAGAACCTTATGGGGAGCATTAGATGAACTTGAAAGCGATCATGATTTCCTATACCCAATATTCACTAGAGAAATCATTGAAACATATATCGACATTAAGAGAAAAGAAATTATAATGGTAGAAAGCTACCCTACGCCCATAGAGTTTTACAATTACTTCAACGTATAACTAATGTCTCCCTACCTGCAATTTTTCCTTTAACCAGAATTAAATCTTGTCTTGAAATATATTTTAATAGGCACCTAACATTATAATCCATGGTTAGCGATGAAAGTTAAGGTAAGGTTCTTTGCTGTATTCAGAGACATAGTAGGTAAGAATGAGCTTACATTAAGTTTCAAAGAAAAACTCACAGTAGCTAAATTACTTAAGCACATAAGGAGTAGTTTTCCTGAAATAAATAGGTATATAGATGAATATGAAATAGAGCCTATAATAGTTCTCGTTAATGGTAAACCTGCTTCAGAGAACATGATGTTAAAAAATGGAGATGAAGTAGCAGTGTTTCCTCCTGCAGCAGGTGGTGTAGGTGAAGGGAAAATCGTGAAATACGATGTAAGTTTAGAAACAATAATTAACGACATGAGGAAAAATAAAGAATTTGAAAGAGCAGGAGCAGTAGTAATTTTTGTAGGATTTGTAAAAGGTGTTGTTGGAAATAAAAAAGTTTATGCATTATCCTATGAAGCATATGAACCCTATGCTTCAGAAAAACTACGGGAAATAGTCAATGAGGCTCTTAGAAGGGAAGGTGTTATAGATGTTCGAGTCTATCATAAGATAATGAGCTTAAAACCTAAAGAACCTACTGTTTACATAGTAGTAGCTGCTGTTAGTAGGCAAGTAGCTTTTGACGTTGCAAGAGAAGTTCTTGAAAGAGTTAAGAAGGAAGTTCCAATATGGAAGCTTGAGATAAGGGAAAATGGGGAATATTGGGTAATAGGTAATGGTAAACGTGTACCAAGACCCAGAAAGGGTTAAGCTAATCCTAATTTCTCAAAATAACTTTTACTTCATTTAACTTCCCATTGTCAAGTATGAAGGCTCTATACTTTTTCGAAGTAGAATCCACTATTAGCCATAATACATTCCATAGTTTCATGTATTTTAAATCCTCTTCAGAAGGTAATGTAGAGTTTATGTGTGAATGGAAAATTCCTACAATCTCTAATGATTTTTTACTAGCATACATTAAAGCATTGTACGTTTTAATAGGGTTCATATAGAATGCTTTCTCCTTATCACCGGCTACATTATTTATAAATATTACCTCTGAAACCTCTAGAACGTCGTTTTTTCTAGTCCCTAAAAGAAAGCCACAGATTTCATAAGCTCTTCTAGAAGCTTCGCTTAATATTCTAGCTAGATTTCTCTTATTTATTATTATCTTCATAACTTATACGCCATAGATTAGTAATGAGTAGATGCTCACCTTTTTTAAATCTAAGAACTCTATATTTGTTTTCATGGTGGTAGAGGTCTATGAGTGAAGTTATTAAGGAAAACACTTATTTAAGGTGCATTAGGTGCGTAGCGAATTCAAACAGAGTATTTTATCTTTTCAAACGTCCCTATTGTGGTTCTCTTTTATCTGTAGAGTACGATTTATCACGCATTAATATATATGGCTGGGATAATTTTAAAGGAGAAGGTATTTAGAAATTTAGAAAACTCCTACCGATCAGAGATTATTTTAAAGACATTATAACGCTTAGTGAAGGCTCTACTTCGCTCATTAAAATGAGAGCTTTAAGCAACGTTGAAGCCTTCATTAGGTTTGAAGGAGCTAATCCTATAGGCAGTTTTAAGGATAGAGGTATAAGCTTAGCTGTAACACTAGCTAAAGCACACAATATATCAGCTGTTATTGTTGCCTTCACAGGTTTTACAGCGGCTTCTCTAGCTGCATATGCAGGGAGAGCAGGGTTAAGAGCGATAGTTGTTATTCCGAAGGGGAAAGTGGCTTTAGGGAAACTTTTCCAAGCAATACTTCATGGTGCACTCATTGTTGAGGTTGAAGGAGATTTCGATGATGCATTGAAAGTCGTTATGGAAGTAATGGAAAGGCATCCTGATTTTTACCTTTAAATTCCTTTAATCCATGGAGATTAGAAGGCTGGAAGACGATAGCTTTTGAACTGGCTGAAGGAGATAATGTATTTGACTGGATCATAGTTCCAGTAGGCAATGCTAGAAATATTTCAGCAATATGGAAGGGGTTTAAAGAATTAAGAGCAATAGGGCTTATTTCTAAGCTTCCAAAAATGGCAGGAGTGCAGGCTGAAGGAGCAGCACCCTTAGCTGAAGCGTTTGAGAGAGGTCTAAGCGCGCCTAATTTCATAGATCACCCTGAAACTATAGTAACAGCAATAAGAATAGGTAAACCAGTTAACTTGTTCAAAGCTGTGAAACCCATAAGTGAATCAAAAGGTTTCTTCATTAAAGTTTCTGACAGAAAAATATTAGACGCCATAAAATATGCTGCTAGAAAGAAGTATGTGGTGGGCCTGCTGGAGCTGCAAGCGTAGCTGGTCTTTTCAAACTACTATCTGAGAAGGTAATAGATAATAGAGGTGAGAGAGTAGCATGTATTGTAACGGGTCACGGTCTGAAAGATTCTAGTGTTAAATTAAACTACGTTAAGGTGGCAGTGAGTGTAGATGAAGCTATAGCGAAAATCGTTTCTCTAGCGGGAATTCGTAGCCGCAACGTGGACACTTAACATAGCCGCAATCTCCGAACGTCGCGTAGGGGCAACCTTGACATGAAAATGCTCTAGAATACGATAAATCAAATCTGAATCCGCACTTAGGGCAGACAAGCATCAAGCTTTCAACACCTGCCGCTTAACTAAGTGTATTCTTCAATCTCTCTTACTGAGCATCTATGTTTTTACTTTTTCTGCTAAATTTACACAGCTTCCCCTACCTTGATAGAACAAGTTCTCTTATTGTTTTCATAAACCCAGAAACTGTATTGAAATCTGGCAACTCATTGAACTTATTAGCTACTATCCTCACCGTAAGAGCGTTTTTACCTCTTAGCTGGGATAAGAGAATGGTGAATTTAAAGGGTGCCTTTACCTTACTTAACTTTCTTATCTGTGCTTTACCTACGCCATCTAATATAAGCGAGAGTATCATAGTCCACTCTTTCCCGTTAAACTCTAAAAACCAATCCCCTACATTGTATGGCGAAGTTTCCTTTTCACGGAACATAAACAAGAATTTATTTTCATTAGCTTCCACATTAACTTCGAGCTAAGAGGAATGCGATATATTTTTTC
>NJED01000027.1 GCA_002254745.1 Desulfurococcales archaeon ex4484_217_1 | reverse complement strand
TCTTCTTCCCAAACTTTATGGAGTCTAAAGTGTTCATTAGGGTCCTTGGTCACTGTGTATATCCAGTAGAGTCCGAACATGCCTAGTGTTAGAAATGAAAGCACAATGTACAGTATAGTGTTTCTCTTAGGTACTGCTTCGAAGAATATTTTTCTAGGTACTCGTGTAGCTCCTAATTCACTTAGAACATCGGCAATGTTTTCAGCTAACATAGCCTCCCTTCTCTCATGTTTATAGAAGTCTCTGTTTAGAAAATGGTACACGTAAAATATTAGAAACCCTATTATAAGAACAAGTACAATCCATATTATCGCTGACTTTTCTGTTTCTTCAACTTCCATTTCTTTCATTATGCTCTCTAGGGAAGCTATTTTTGCAGGTTTCTTGTCTTTACTTAATACATTAAGGAGTTCTAAAATTTCTTTGTATAGTCTACGTGCTCTCTTAAAGTGGTCGTTTCTGCGGGAAATCCATTTGTAGAGAACGTATATGTTAATGACCGCAGCTACTACAATTATTACCCCTAGAGTTCCTAAACCTGTAATGAAAGCTGCTGGAACTATGTGGGGACGTATAGGGCCCATGGGCCCCCCAGTGTACCCTAGTTTTATTGAAGTAGCGAGTATGATAAACCATATAATGAAGCTTACGACGGCCAGTATTGCCGGGAGGAAGGGTAACCATAAGGGCATAATGTAATCTGTTTCCTCAGACATACGTACATAGTACTTTATAGTGTCAAGTTTCGTCTTAACATACTCGCTCAATCCTGGTGCCTCTTCTCAAAGAGCCTTTACCTAATCATGGTACTAGCTAATTATTTAATATTTTCTATTTGCGAACGTTAAAAGAACATACTCACCCTTTGTGATCTTGAGTAAAGCTTTAAGCCTTACACTACTCACTCTATATGTGGGTTTAAGCGGCCGTCGTCTAGCCTGGATTAGGACGCCGGCCTTCCACGCCGGCAATCCCGGGTTCAAATCCCGGCGGCCGCACCAAAACTTCTCCATTAAGGTTCTCTAAATGTTTAAATGTCTAAACTTGAAAATTTACTTCGCATCCCTAATTCTACTGGTATTTATAATAATGCTAATGTTCTTCAGAGCCAAGGGGTTCTTAGAGCTTAGCGTTGCAGCTGCATTCTTGATATTTACAGTACTGTGCATGACTGTAGTTTATGGTTTCGTGGAAAGATTTGGGAAAGAAATATTGTCACTAATATTGTCGATTATCACGTTATTTATAATTCTGCATTACATTATCCTCTATTCTACGCTTAACGTAGAATACTATGGGATACTTTTGCTGAGAACATGTAAGAATAGTAAATGCAGCATAATTCTCGATTGGGGCCAATTATTTTTATTGATAATAGTACTGACTTATGTAGCCACGAAAATTGCGGGAAAACTAAAAGAATATAAAGCGGCTTAAAACAAATCATTCTTGATGCCGCGGTAGTATAGCCAGGTCAAGTATGCGGGCCTCTCGAGCTCCCACATAAACTGCAACTGCCGGGGAAAGCCCGTGACCCGGGTTCAAATCCCGGCCGCGGCACCAACACTCCATTAATTTTTCCCTCATCAGCATCGGTTTTTAAGTTTCTTTTGCTACAGTGTTTTCGTTAATTAGTTACGATAGTATAGTTTGAAAATGAGGTAGAAGGAGGTAATGGTAGAGTAGAATTGGAAGTTACCCTCTATAGAAAATAGTGTGGAAAATTAGAAAAAACATTACCTAGTCTAGTCAGTTATGGAAAATAAAGGTGAAATGGTGCCGCCGCGGGGATTTGAACCCCGGACATCCCGGTCTTCAGCTTCGCCGGATCGCCCTAACATGGGCGTCCACGGGCGCTCTCCCAGACTGAGCTACGGCGGCGTATTCTATAATTATAAAGTGTGCTTTAGGGTTTTAAATTTATTATCTCCTATTCTCTATTAAGCATCTTGGGTAAGGGTGTTTAATTTGGGGTTTAAGGTTAAGGATTTGAATTTAGCTGATAAAGGGAATTTGCAGATAGAGTGGGCTAAGAAGCATATGCCCGTTTTAAACATTATTGAGGAAATCTTTAGAAGAGAAGAGCCTTTGAAAGGATTAAAGATTAGCGCATGTCTTCACGTAACTAAGGAAACAGCTGTTTTAGCTGAAGTGTTAAAGGCTGGTGGTGCTGATGTAATGCTTGTAGCAAGTAATCCACTATCTACACAGGATGACGTTGCTGCTGCTCTAGCTAAGAAGAGCATAAGTGTTTATGCATGGAGAGGAGAGACGGGGGAAGAGTATAAAGAAAATTTAAGAATAGCGGCTGAACATTCTCCAGACATAGTTTTAGATGACGGTGGGGACTTACATACACTTATACATGAAGAATATCCCGATATTTCTAGGAATATTATTGGTGGAACCGAGGAAACAACAACAGGGGTTATTAGACTAAAAGCCATGGAAAGGCAAGGTGTTCTGAGATACCCAGTAATAGCCGTAAATAATGCGTATACGAAATACCTGTTTGACAATAGATACGGTACAGGACAAAGCACGATAGATGGTATTTTAAGAGCAACCAACATCTTAATAGCTGGTAAGACATTTGTAGTAGCAGGATATGGCTGGGTTGGTAGAGGAATAGCCCTAAGAGCAAAGGGTATGGGAGCTAATGTAATAGTAACTGAAGTCAACCCTACAAGAGCGTTAGAAGCAGTTATGGATGGTTTCAAAGTTATGCCTATGAGGGAAGCCGCTAAAGTAGGAGACATTTTCGTAACAGCAACAGGAAACATTAACGTAATAGATAAAGAACATTTACAACTAATGAAAGATGGTGCGATACTTGCAAATGCAGGACACTTCAATGTCGAAATAAATTTGAAGGCTCTTGAAGAACTAAGTATTTCCAAGAGGAAAGTAAGACCCAACGTAGAAGAGTACATGCTGAAAAACGGTAAGAAACTATACTTGTTAGCGGAAGGAAGACTTGTAAACTTAGTAGCTGCTGAAGGACATCCGAGCGAAGTTATGGATATGAGCTTTGCTAACCAAGCATTATCAGTTAAATACATTATTGAACATAAGGGTAAGTTAAAGGCTAGAGTGTATAATGTTCCAGAAGAAATAGACATGAAGGTTGCCGAGTTAAAACTAAAGGCAATGAACATAGAAATAGACAACAAAATTTAAATATTGACACTAGAGGGCCCGTAGCTCAGCCCGGTAGAGCGCCCGGCTCATAACCGGGTGGTCGGGGGTTCAAATCCCCCCGGGCCCACCATGTAGTTTTCTTAGAAACCGATCATAGCTAAACCTTAATTATCACCTAAGTTCTCTTAGAACATGGCTGACCAATTTGAAGTATGTTTTTGGCCCCGTACCTTCTCGTAGGCTTGGTCGTTCCTTAGGGGTAAATAATATACCGCCTAAGCATTGCTCCTATTCCTGTATATATTGTCAGCTAGGTAGAACACCTAACCTAATTGTTCATAGAAGGGTGTTCTACCCATGGCGTGATATAGTCAAGGAGGTTGTAAGCGCTGTAAAAAACATAGGTGAGGAAAATATAGACTATATAACCTTTGTACCCGATGGTGAACCGACATTAGACATTAACTTAGGTGTAGAGCTTAAGGAAATAAGGAAAAGCGTGAATATACCATTAGCTGTTCTAACTAACGGCTCCCTGCTTTCAAAACAGGATGTTAAAGATGATCTGCAAAAAGCAGACTTGGTCTCTGTGAAAGTAGATGCAGTAGAGGAGCAAACATTTAGGAAAATAAATAGACCGCATCGTAGCCTTACACTTAATACAATATTAGAGGGTATAAGGGATTTTTCAAGAGAGTATAAGGGTAAAATCATTACTGAAACAATGCTTATAGAGAACGTAAATGATAAGCTAGAGGAAATAGAGAGAATAGCCTTGTTCATAAAAAGCATAAATCCATATAGAGCATACATAGCTATACCTACAAGACCTCCTGCTGAGAAATGGGTTCATCCTGCAGAAGAGAGAACTATACTAAAAGCATACACAGTGTTTGGCAAGTATTTAGGAGAAGATAGGGTAGAATTGCTGATAGGTTATGAGGGACCTGACTTTAAAACTATAAGAGATCCTATTGAAAGCATACTAGCAATAACATTTGTTCACCCAATGAGATTAGATTACGCGTACGGTTTTCTTGAGAAGCACGGTTTAAGTCCTAAGGAAACCATAGAGAAACTTGCAAGAGAAGATAAATAAGTTAAAATTATTAGCTATTCTTCTTCTAACCTAAAAACTGAGAGTTAGGGGCCCGTCGTCTAGCCCGGTTAGGATGCCGCCCTGACGAGGCGGTGGTCCGGGGTTCAAATCCCCGCGGGCCCACCATTTCACACGGTTTTAAACACTACCTCAACACTATTTTCATTTATATTTATTAGGGTATAGTGTTTTCTCATGAGTGGCCCAGGATTAACAATTAATGTTTCACCTATTCTATCTACTCCTCTAGCTTCATGAATATGGCCGCATATACATAGTTTAGGTTTAAAAGTCTCTATTGCTTTTCTTACACTAACGCTACCTGCATGAACTCCGAAAAATGTTACATCTACTTTAGTATTATAGGGAGGCGTATGGCTTACAAGTATTTTCAGGTATTCTCTTTCACTCTTTAGCATGTTAAATAGTTTTAAAAGTATATCCCATAGTTCGTTTTCAGTATACTCTATTGGTGTATGAAATGGTGTAATATTGGAACCACCTACACCTAGGAAAGCGACATCACCAGTGATGAAGTAGTTTCCATGAAGGTTAATGGCGTTCCTCACATCTTTCACTTTAATTAGCTTGGAATCGTCGCAATTACCTGGAACAAATACTACGTTTCTACATGCTTTTTGAAACAACGAAATTATGTATAGGGCAAGGTTTATGTCTCCAAAGTCCGTAATATCCCCTGCGATAACAGCTACATCAATGTTTTTTATTTTTCTTGCAAGTTTTCTTGCATAACCTATTCTACTGTGGATGTCCGTTACAGCTAAAATGTTCATAGCAGATAATATCCCCGAAACAGCATATGGGTTTACTCTCTAAGTTCTTTAAACGCTTCTTCTCTTAACTTAATATATCTAATATATTTCTCATCCAAGAAAACGACGGTAAGTACTAGTCCTCTATTATTTAGGTTGACAAGTATGTCTGGAACGCCTGATTCTAATACGAAACTGCTTCTAACTCTCTTCTCTGAAGACACTATACCCATTCTTTCTAATTCTTCTACTGATCTTAATGCTTCATCGAAACGTAGTTCTCCTCTCTCACCTAATGTCCTTCTGAAAGCATTTACTTCCCCAACTATTTCTGAAAGCCAAAGCCTACCATATGTTAAACATAAAACCCTGAGTATGTCGGCCATGATTTTATGTTTTTTAGAGGACTGTTCTTTAGCAAATATTTCTCTAACCTTATTTATCAAAAACGCTAACACCTAATTAGTGAAGTGTAAGTTTGGGTTTATAAGTAAATATGGTGTCGAAGCGTTCAGTTTAATGCACTATTCTCCCTCTTAAGTCGTAGAATGTATTATCTACTATTCTAACTTTGACTAATGAACCTAATTCTACATTGGGTTCAAATATTACAACCGGGTGGTAGTTTATAGTCCTAGCAACAACTGTTTCTTTTTTCCCTTTCTCTGTGACAAGAACGTTAAGAGTTTTCCCTACATATGTTTTAAGCTTTTTAAACGCTATTTCCTCCATTAACTTAACTATTTTCTTAAGCCTTTCTTTAACTATATAGCTTGGTATTTGCTTCATAGATGCTGATGCCGTATGAGGTCTTAAGCTATAGGCTGCTATGTGTATTCTGTCAAATCCTAACTCCCTGATTATGTTTAACGTGTTTTGGAAGGCTTTCTCATCTTCTCCTGGATGTCCTACTATGATGTCTGTTGTAACGTTTATTTCCGGGATTCTTCTTCTAAACTCGTAAACTATTTCCTTAAATTCTTCAATAGTGTATTTCCTGCTCATTATTCTGAGAACTCTATTATCGCCACTTTGCAATGGTATGTGGAGAAATTTAAATATCTTCGGATGCTCGTATACGTCTATGAGGTCGTCAAGTATTTCGAGAACCAAGTTTGGGTTCATCATCCCTACTCGTACCATAAAATTACCGTTTACTTCAACTACTTTTCTAAGCAAATCAGGTAGTCTTATCCCTAAGTCTAGACCGTAAGCAGCGGTGTCTTGAGCTGTTAAATCTATCTCTACGACTCCTTTTTTCACAGCTTCCTTAACCTTCTCCACAATTAATCTTGGAGGATAGCTTCTAAGCCTACCTCTAGCGAGTTTAACTATGCAGTAACTGCAGTTACCTACGCATCCTTCGGCTATAGGTATTGCAGCTACTACGTTTTCAAGAAACATAGGTACTATGTCTGTTCTCCTTTCACCCTTTAAGAGAATAACTCTGCCTTGCTTTTCAACAACATGCAGTATTTTGTCATAGTTTTGTGGTGAAACAAGACTGGCTTCAGGGGCATAGTGCATTACTAGGTAAGGTTGCGCTTTAGGCATGCATCCTGCTACAATAAGTTTTGCACTATTCATCAACGCTATTTTTCTCAGCTCTAATATTCTCTTTACCATTTTATTTTCTGTTTCCTTCCTCACGGTACACGTGTTAATTATTATAACATCAGCTTCCCTAGGGTTTTTTGCTAGAATATACCCTCTACTTAACAGTGCGTTGAGCATGTAATGGCCGTCTGCTTTGTTTAGTGGGCATCCATAGTTCTCTAAGTATACTTTCATTCCCCTATCCCGAAAGTTTTTTAGATACACTTACCCCCTTAAAGTTGAGGTTAAAGTAGAGGAAGTATATAAAGGTGTCAGTAATGGAAACTTTAGACTACAATTACCTTCTCAACAGAGCATTTGCTATGCTGCCTAGGAAAACTAGTAGAGCACAGAGGTTCGTTCTTCCAAAAGTAAATGCCGTTATCATAGGGTCATATACTACTATAAGGAATTTTAAAGACATATACGATACTCTTCGCAGAAGCCCTAAGCATTTATCGAGGTTCCTACTTAGGAAAATAGGCGTTGCAGGTTCCATTGATGAGTCTTCAGGAACGCTCACTCTCCATGGTAAGGTTTCAGCTCCAACCCTAAATAGGCTTTTAGAAATATATGTTAAGAAATATGTTGTTTGCCCTACATGTGGTTCATGGGACACTGTTTTAGAGAGGAAGGGAAGAGTGTGGATTTTAAGATGTGAAGCTTGCGGTGCAGAAACCTCTGTTGAGCCTGTCTAAAATGTCTGTTGAAAAACTAGTATACGTTAAAATATTTACCGTAAACTACGAGATACTCGTTGCCGCATGTGACAGAGAAGTACTGGGGAAAGTTTTCAGAGAAGGCAATACAGTGCTTTACGTTAGCGAGGAGTTCTATAAGGGAGAATTAGTTACCTTAACTGAGGCATTAGATAGAATAAGGGAAGCAACCATAGCTAATCTCGTAGGTAAAAACATAGTTTCTAAAGCAATAGAGGAAGGTCTCGTACATCCAGATGCAGTAATATATGTTAATGAAGTCCCTCATGCACAAATAGTTAAAATGATATAGAAATTTTATAAGTAGATGTTTTCCTACAACCAGATTAGCTATTGAAGGAGAAAAATCATGCCAAGATTTTGCGCGAAATGCGGTAGATTATACGATGGGACTTTACTTTTCATAAACAATTTATGTGCTAAATGCTATTTTGAAGAATACGGAATATTAACTGCACCAAGGGAGATAACTTTACATATTTGCCCTAGATGCTTATCCTATAAAGTGAAGGGTAAATGGGTAGTAGCGGAGAGAACCTATAGTATAGAAGACGCTGTCTATAGTGCGTTAAGAGAGGAGTTAGAAGCAAAAATAAAACCTCTAATTGGAGGACTAAACATTCGCACAGAAATAAAGTTACCTAGGAGAATAGGCAGCAAGTTCACAGTAGTACTTGAAGCCACAGTAACTGTAGGTGCTCATAGATTTTCTCAGAAACAAAACGTGAAGGTAAATATTGTTCGCGAACTATGTCCTACGTGCTTTATGAAAGCTTCGAAATCATATAAGGCAATAGTGCAAATAAGGTCTGTGAAAACATCTCTGTCGCGTAGGGAAAAAGCGCTCATAGAGAAAGTCTTAGGAGAAATCGGTGAAAGAAATATCGTGGAAATAGAGGAATTAAAAGAAGGAATTAACATCAAAACAGCGGATTTATCAACAGCAAGAAGGTTAGCATTGAAGATAAAGTATAGAACCGGTGCACAGATTCATGAAACACATGAAGCTGTAAAAAGAACGCGAGAAGGAAGAAGAACATCTAAACTCATAATAACTGTAAGACTGCCTGAAATCCTAGAAGACGATCTTGTGTTCTTCGAAAACGAACTTTATAAAGTATCTAAAATAAGCGGAACAAACATAGTCTTAATCTCTGAAAGCACTGGCGTAAGGAAGAATATTCCTGTGGAAGCTCTCTGGAAGGGGAAAATAGAGAAAATAACAAGTGAACATCCTATAGCTAAACTATTGGTTGTAGGTGTAAGCGATACTGTTGCCTATGCGGTAAGAGTGGACAAAGAATATGAAATGTATGAAATACCCTTATCTAAAATACCAAGAGGCATTAAAGTAGGTGAAGAATTAAAGGCAATAATTATTAACGGCAAACCTTATGTTTTAGGAAAAAGATAAAGAAATAGACATAGTGCGGTGACATATTAGTGCCAAAGAAGAAACTGAGAGAGGAGAAACCTAAGGAACCTCCAGTGCCTGGGGAAGGAGAAACTATAGGTGTTGTTGAGAAACTCTTAGGTCATGAAAAAGCTAGGGTTAAGTGTTTTGACAGTAGAACAAGGCTATGTAGAATACCTGGGCGTATGAAGAAAAGGGTCTGGATAAAAGAGGGAGATTACGTATTAGTTTCTATATGGGATTTCCAACCTGAGAAGAGAGGAGACATTATTTACAGGTATTCGCGAGATGAGGTGAGAAAGCTTGCAGCTAAAGGTATTATAGTAGTGGAAGAGCTTGTTGAAGAGTAATAGGGTGGGTAAGATATAGTTAAGAGGAAGGAAAAAAGGAGAAAGGATAAAGACTATTACGAAGTTGTAGAAGAAGTTTTCGACACACCAACCCTTCTAGCACTTTACCATATTATTCGCGGAGGATACATTAATAAAATGTTCGGCGTTGTGAGCGCAGGAAAGGAGGCGAGAGTATACTGGGCTAAAAATAGGAGAGGTGAAGATGTAGCAGTAAAAATATACTTAACAACAACTGCTGAGTTCAGGAAAAGCATAAGACAGTACATTATAGGAGATCCTAGATTCGAATCCGTAAGCGGGGACCTTAGGAAACTTATTTTGAAGTGGGTTCAAAAGGAGTATAAGAATTTGAAGAGAATGTACGAGGCTGGTATAAGAGTGCCTAAACCATATTATGCTTATAGAAATATTTTGGTTATGGAGTTTATTGGGGAAAATGGTATTAGAGCGCCGCTTTTAAAGGAAGTAAGACTTACAGATGAAGAATATGTTGAAATATACGAGAAGATAGTCTACTACATGAAGCTCATGTATAATAAGGCTAAGCTTGTTCATGCCGATTTAAGCGAGTACAACATAATGCTTTATGATGGTGAACCTGTAATAATTGATGTTAGCCAAGCAGTTACCTTGGACCACCCGATGGCAATGTATTTTCTATTAAGGGATATTAAAAACATTATTAGATATTTTAGGGATGAAGTAGGAATAGAAACACATAATTTAAATGAGCTACTTGAAGAAATTACTGGTAAGAGGTTAGAGTAATGAGTACCGTAGAACCCAGGGTAACTAAGATTTACACTAAAATCCCTGTAGAGAGAATAGGTGTGTTAATAGGGAGACAGGGTGAGGTAAAGAAAGAGTTAATGAGGAGAACCCGGACAAGAATAACAGTTGACAGTGTTAATGGAACTGTGATAATAGAGCCTGAAGGTGCAAACGTTAACCCTGTTAATTTGCTTAAAGCAAAAGACTTCGTCATGGCAATAGCCTACGGCTTCAGCTCTGAGAGAGCTTTCAGGGTACTAGAAGAAGACCAAGTACTAATAGTTATAGATTTGAAAAACTATGTAGGTGACAAACCAAACCACATAGCTAGGGTAAAGGCTAGAATCATAGGTGAACACGGTAAAGCACGGAAAACTCTAGAGGAAATGACGGGAACATATATTTCAGTAAAAGAATCATACGTAGCCATAATAGGAAGCTACGAACATGCTAATGTAGCAAGAGAAGCTATTGAAATGCTTATTAGAGGGCAAAGACACTCCTCCGTTTACAGGTTTCTTGAAAGAGCAATGAGGGAAATTAAAAGAAGAGAAACATTGGAGCTATATTAAAAGAAGAGAAACATTGGAGCTATGGAGGTCTTTTAAGCCTCCAATAAAGTAGGGTGTTTTTCTCCTTCCTATTTGGAACTGCAGATTAACATTTAAAAACCTACTATAAATACTATAATTTGGTGTGACACAACGAGGCCGCCGTAGCTCAGTCTGGGAGAGCGCCGGACTGTGGATCCGGAGGACTGTGGATCCGGAGGTCCCGGGTTCAAATCCCGGCGGCGGTCCCACAACCCCCTACCACACTTAGTTTTTCCCAGAATTTCCTCTATGGTTTTACAATTACCTAAACACCTAGACTTCTTTTTACCTTCACCGGGATCGAACCATTCCTTACAAGACCCCAGTAAGAGTAGTTCAGTTTTAAATGTTAATATAGCTATTTGATTATTAAGGAATTTTTCTAAGACCCCAGTAAGAGTAGTTCAGTTTTAAATGTTAATATAGCTATTTGATTATTAAGGAATTTTTCTAAGAATGAACTTAAGAAAGTTAAGATTAATAAAAAGAGGAAATTGATTGATTTATTTTTTACTTTCTCCTACCAACAAAATACCCTATAGCTAAACCTATAATTAAGCCTACTACTAGTCCTCCACCTAGATATGTTGGTTGTGCTCCCTTCACAGCTTCAAGTTCCGATTGTAGTTCGCTAACTTGGCCTTCTAGTTCTGAGATTCTGCTCTTAGCCTTGTCTAGTTCTGAAGCTAATGTGTCTCGTTCGCTCTTTACAGATTCCAGTTCGCTTTCTAATGACGAAACTTTCCCCTCTAAAGTGGAGACTTGCTTTCTCAATTTTAGTACTTCAGGTATTCTTTCACCGTATAGACCTACACCCCACAGTACTATGTTCTTTACAAAAGCCGGGCCATCAAGTTCGACCTCATGGTATTCTGTAGTCCACATTCCTCTGTAGTGGTCGAAGGGAGCTTCTACGCTTAGAATAACGATGTTATCATTGTCCATGAACTCCGCAGCCATTAGCGTAAATACTCCTTCTTCACCAACTTCATAAGCATAAGGTAGAGGTTCTACGAATTCCGATATTGCCCCTCCTTCTGAAGTTATAGCTATTCTGTAAACGTTCTCTACAGGCTTGTCGCCTATACCGTATAGTGGTTTCCATTCGCCATTAACGTAGAGTGCTACAATGCCGGGTCCGTGGAAAAGTACAGGTCTCCCTACTCCTACGCCTAGATATGCTAATTCGGGGTCTGGTTTAATCAGCGCTGCTACTCTGTATGATGCGCCACAGTTGCTTACTCTATCAACAGCTTCAGCGTGATCATTTCTTAGCACCGAGCCTACTGCTTCGAGAATCTTGTTGGTGTTCGGTATTCTTAAGTGGTCGCCTTTGTAGTCGCTCTCGCCTGTAACCCATAATGTTTTACCTCCCTGGTCAAACCATTTCTTAATAGCAGCTAGTTCCTCATCGGTTATTTCGATCCCCGTATCTACTTGAACGTAAATTAGCATGTCAGCGTCTTTAATATCCTCATACGTTATTGTTTCCATTATAACTTTCCAATCAACCTCAGTAATATTACCCATCATATAGGTCAGCTGAATATCTTCCTCAAGTAGTCCATGCGCAACCACTACGACCAATGGTTTCTCTGCTCTTGCCACATGTACCGCCGATACTAGAAGTAGTAGAAGAGATAATACTATAAGCCCTGTTAATATTTTCCTCATAAACACTAACCCCAAAATTAGCTCTATGTGTTATAGTTAATACTGACTGTTTTAACTTTTTCCATATGGAAACTTTCAAGAAACTCTTAATGCCCTATAACAAACCCTGTTTAAGTTTAAATGAATTTCAAGACGTAGGTAAAAACGTAGTATTAACAGAAACCATTATATCAGTCTTAACTCTGTTATTTCTTGGGGGTAGTTATAATTGTAACCCTAGTAATCATAGCAGTGGTTGCAGCAGCATACTCTCTACTAGGTCCTGTCCTGTAACTACCGTCACCTAGTCCCTCACCTACGCCTGGAGGTATAGTGCTCAGAGTAATTACGAGACACCCCTACGACATACTGGATGTTGCTAAAGAAAGGTTCTTGCAAAGCGAACTAGCTAAGAAGTATAATATTGTTGATATTAAGTGGTTACCTATAGATCCGAGCCAATGGATAGACACTATTAAAGCTTTAGCTGAAAAGCCTGGAAGAGAAATAGACGTTGCATGGGGCGGAGGGCCAACATTATTTGACATGTTAATAATGGAGGGATTACTAGCACCAATAACAAGCGATGAAGTAATGAAGGTACTACCGGATATTCCAGAGGAAATTTCAGGGTCGCCTATGATTAGAAGAGACAAAAACGGCAATATCCTATGGATTGCAGCTGCTATAGCATCTTTCGGGTTCACAATAAACAAGCAAAAACTATCAGAATATGGGCTACCAACACCTACAGCATGGAAGGACCTAGCAAGCCCCGACTTCGCTATAACATTACCAACACCTAGCGTTGGAGTAGCTGATGCTACTAAGAGCACTAGTAACACTAGAATGTATGAAATAATAGTACAGGCTTATGGATGGGTTGAGGGATGGAAAATAATAACACTTATGGGTGCAAATGCAAGAATCTACGATGAATCAGGGTTAGTAAGAGACGCAGCAATTAGAGGAGATGTTGCAGTAGGAATTACAATAGACTTCTACGGTTACACAGCTCAGCTACAAAACCCCGAACAGTGTGAGTACAAGCTCCCAATGGATGGAACTATAGTTAACGGGGATCCAATAGCATTAGTGTATTCGAGCAAACATCCTGAAGCAGCTCAAGCATTCATAGCTTGGGTTTTAAGTCCTGAAGGGCAGACAATATGGATGCATCCAAACATAAACAGAATGCCCGTTAACCCTAAAGTTTTCGAAACACCTGAAGGACAGAAACGACCAGACCTAAAAAGAGCTTACGAAGAAACATTAGAAGCTGCAGTAATAAAGTTTAGCGACGAGCTAGCCTTAAGCTACGAAGAAGCTCTAAGATGGTTCTTCTACGCAACAATAACTAGGCCCCATGAGAAGCTTCAGGAAGTTTGGAGAGAACTTGCTTTAGCATTTCTTACGGGTAAAATCACTGAAGAACAGTTAAATAGCTTCATAGATGAACTAGCAAATCCAGAGAAGCTTAAATTCAAAAACCCTGAAACAGGTGAAGAACTAGTATTTAGTGAGGAAGTCGCTAAAACACTAAATATGAAAATAATTAAAGATGTTAACTACAGAAATGCGTTGCTAAACGAATGGACCATAGCAGCAGAGCAAAGATACCAGAAAGTACTTGATGAACTATTAGCGCTCATAGGAGGTTAGCAAAGAGGCTCATAGTTCATGAAGCTAAGTAGTAAAGACATAGCAAGGTTAAAAAGAGAACTAGATAAACTAACACTCGCACAGTTAATCATAGCTTTAACTATTTTAACAATTTTTCTCATAATACCGATAGCCTCAATTCTAGGTAAAGCATTTATCTATGAAAACACCTTGTCCCTAAAGTACTTTGAAGAAGCTTTTTTAAGTCCTGGTATGGTTAAGTTTCCTCCAACAGGTGCGATGGTAGAGGTTATAGAGAGACACAAGTTTGTAACTTTACCTAATGGTACAAGAATTCTTAAACCGCTAAAGACCCTGTACATAGGCGGTAAGGGTCCTGATTTCGGATACATCTTAAACTCCATATTTGTATCGACTTCAGTCATGATTTTCGCGTCAATACTTGGCTTAATAGCTGCGTTTATAATGGCACGTTACGAATTCCCTGGGAAAAACATTTTCAGAGTACTGCTTATGATACCCTTACTTGCTACACCATTCGTTAACGCATATGTTATAGGTAAAGTCATAGGGCCTGGGGGTTTACTAAACTACATACTTAAAGATCTCTTACATTTAACAGACTACACTATAGTCATTATAGGCTTACCTGCTGTAATTCTAGTTCAAACATTGAGTTTCTTCCCAATAGTTTACTTAAACATGCTATCAAGTTTCATTAACATAGATCCCTCACTAGAAGAGCAAGCTGAGAACATGGGTGCTCATGGATTTAAGCTCTTTAGAACAGTAACCTTACCGTTAGCTTTGCCAGGATTGGCCGCAGGAGCTACATTAGTATTCATATTTAGCTTAGAAGATTTAGGAGCACCTATAGGTTTAAGTGGAGCTTTTGGTACGGGCCTTCATAACCGTTTAATGTCCTTCTATGTTTATGAAGAATTCCGTAAAGCTATGACCCTTGAACAAGTCCATCCAGTAACGTATGCTGTAGCAGCTCTAATGTTAGGCTTAGCTGCTGTAGCGTTCTTATCAATAAAGAAGTATGTTACTTTGAAACAATATGCTATGCTAGCTAAAGGCGGGCGTTGGAGTCCGAGAGTACGCAAACCCGGTATTAAAGGACTACTAGCAATATACTTATTCTTAGTACCCTTAGTTATTGTAGCTTCCTTCCCGCAATTAGGTGTTGTAACGTTAGCTATAACGGACTGGGCTATTAGCGGAGTTCTACCTACGAAACTTACGGGAGAGTTTTTAATGGCGTTAATTACGAAGTCTGATGTTGTTCAAGCCATTAGGAATAGTTTAACCTATGCTAGTTTAGCAATAATAGTTATTGTACTTAAGAAGGGATATTCCTGGAAAAGACATTATAGACTTACTAGCTACCATACCTATAGCAATACCCGGAATAATTGTAGCCGTAGGTTACTTATTGTTCTTCGGCACTGTTTTCTCTAATACGTCAATAGATCCCTTCGTTTTCTCTAATACGTCAATAGATCCCTTCATTAACCCAGGGCTTTTACTCATATTCTCATACTCTGTTAGAAGGCTACCATTCACTACAAGAGCTGTTTTCGCGGGTTTACAGCAAACACATGTCAGCTTAGAAGAAGCAGCTGAAACGCTAGGCGCAAGTAGGACACGGACATTCTTCACCATAGTCATACCGTTACTTGCAGCAAACATTATTGGAGGAGCAATATTAGCTTTCGTTTACTCAATGCTGTAGGTACGGTAAGCATTGCTGCCGCATTAGGTGTTCTTCTAATGACATTACAGGTAATAGCTATTACCGTTTCCAACTATATCCTTAAGCAGAGAGTAGCTTTCCTAGGTGTTTAGTAGTGGTTAATGTGAGATTAGAAGAGGTAACTAAGAGGTTTGGCGAAGTAGTAGCTGCAGACAATATAACATTGGAAATTAGGCATGGAGAATTTTTCACTTTCCTAGGCCCTAGCGGATGCGGTAAAACAACAACGAATATAACACTGGAAATTAGGCATGGAGAATTCTTCACATTCCTAGGCCCTAGCGGATGCGGTAAAACAACAACGTTAAGAATTATAGCTGGCTTAGAAATGCCTGATAAAGGCAAAGTATTTTTCAACGAAAAAGATGTAACCAGCGACCCACCTTACAAGAGAAATACTGGCATGGTATTCCAAAACTACGATGCCCGATAAAGGCAAAGTATTTTTCAACGAAAAAGATGTAACCAGCGACCCACCTTACAAGAGAAATACTGGCATGGTATTCCAAAACTACGCTCTATGGCCACACATGACAGTCTTCGATAACATAGCTTACGGCTTAAAAATAAGGAGATTACCTAAGGAGGAAATTAAAAGAAAAGTATATGAAGTTCTAGAACTGGTGAAGCT
>NJED01000026.1 GCA_002254745.1 Desulfurococcales archaeon ex4484_217_1 | reverse complement strand
TCAAACGTTATTTTTCTTGAAATACTACCTAGCGCTTCATATTGAGGTGTAGGACCTATTTCGTATAGATAAGATACTACTTGAGATACGTTAAAAGGTGCATCAGTGATTAACTTGTTAAATATTTGAGCCAAAGCTCTCTCTACTTTATCACTTGTAGGACTCCTCCCTATTTCATATGCCTTATATAATATTTCTTCAGCAACATCCTGAGGTATACCTGTTTCACTAGATAATATTGGAGCTGTTACTTGAACGTACATGAATACTGCATTTTCAATACTGCTGTTACTTAAAGATAGTATGTTGTTTAGCATTTGCACTTGCGAATAATATGACGTTATAGGTGGCTGCTCTGAAGGTATATAAGCATATTTCATCCATAATTCAGAAACATTATATTTATTCTTCCAACTATACAATGTTGCATTATAGCTTATGGAAAAGCAGTTTACCCATAAAATAGATTGATTATAAAATTCTAAAGGCACTTGGCTGCCAATAGAATTCTCCACTACTTCAGATGTTAGTTTTACGAAATCTGCATCTTTAGCAGACAATGGTGCGAAAGGATATTTATTGAAGATAAAGTAGTAGGTCATGCTAGCTAGTGTAGTATTTACGGGTCCTAGTTCAGGCATGACTACAGATACATTAGTGTAGTATGTTAAAGTCTTCAAGTCAGTATTATCTATTGGAGGATTAACATAAGCGTCTGTAGTGTAGGTTAAGTAGTAATGAGCTCTCGTGGTATCCCAGAAAGTATAAGCATAAAGTAGCGACATATCAAAGTAGAGGCTATTGTAGGACCTGAGCATGTATGCTATTTGGTGCACTAAATAATGTAGTTCTGTAACATTTCTAAATACTTGACCATAGGTTTCATTAACTAGAATAGTAAAATTTCTTATTCCATAAAGTAGTTTGTGTAGTTCTATTGCTCTTTCAAATGCTTCAGAATATTCTCTGTCAAAACTAATTATTGCTTCCTCTACATCGTATATTCTGTCATGTAATTCTCGAAGCTCGTCTGTTAAGTTTAGAAAGGCTTTTTCGAAATCCATGGTTACATTTTTTAGGCTGTATAATGCCTCATGCATGTCACTTATGTTTTCCTTTAAGTTATCTCTTAGTTCCTCTCTTAATTCTTTAGTGATATTCTGAATGAATTCATCGTATTCCTCTTGAGCATCCCATAGTACATCATACACGGTGTTAGCTTCTTCAACTACATTTGATACTTTGTCCTTAAATATTCTATATTTTTCTTCTACATCCTTACTTCTCGGATCAACTCCTTTAACTATAATTGCTAAATCTACACCTTTAATTTTCTCTTCATCTTTAAATTTCTCTTCAACAATGTTTTTAGCTATAATGGACTCGACATTTTCAGGAAGAAATGCCTCCTCTTTATAAGAAAGAACTTTATCTAAGTTCATAGCGTAGGGTATACATAAGGCTACAACTATTATCCAGGCAACAATAGGTATTAGTGATTGCTTAATGGCTGCTTTGGGCAAAATAATTCACCTTAGTCATCATCATTACTGTTCTAATTTGTCCTCTTTAGCATTGGTCATTAACAGTGTGTCGGAAAACTATATATAAGCTTTTTATATATAGGTTTCCGATATATTTTTCACGGTAAAGCCTATGGGAGAATCGCTTAGCGAAATCACTCTGCTATGGAGGGAACAGATGAAGAAAGGATACTTGAAGCTAGCGATACTCTTCGCACTAACTAAAGGGCCTATGCACGGGTATCAGTTAATCAAGTACATTACGGACTTAACATTGGGAATAATTACGCCTAAAGCTGGTAGCCTATATCCTGCTTTAAGGGAACTAGAGGGACTAAGTCTTATTGAAGGTGAATGGGATTCTAGGAGAAGAAGAAAAATATACAGAATAACAGACAAAGGTAGGAGAATGCTTAAGGAGGCTATGGAGAAACATTTTGAATTAGTTAAATTTGTAAGGCATTGGATACTTAAAGAACTTGCCGCATTAAACATAATTGAGGAAGCAAATATCCCACCCATCGAAGAATATATAGCTAAATTGCTACTATTTAGCCGCGAAATTCCTGTTAAGGAGAAAATAGAAATTATGGAGAAAGCTAGGGAAAGAATTAAAAACGTAATTACTGTTCTGCAAAAAGTAAACAATTATCTTGAAAAACACATAGAAACGTTAAAAATAACCTATACTGCTAAACGTTTAATGTAAAGAGGTCTACGGTCTTATTATGGTTAAAGACCTAGCATACCAATATTTCGGTATAGTTTTGAAAAACCTTAGAATAAATTCTTTAAATGATTACTACTCCTCAGGAATTTTAAACGACATAATACCTGGACCCTGGAGAGAACTAATACTTAAAAAACTAACTGATCTAATATGTAATAAAACTGTTTTTATATTTGGAGCAGGTCCTTCACTTGAAGAAAGTATTTACGAAATAAAATATTTCTACAGTTCAGTTACGTTCATTTCCGCTAATGGAGCTACAGAGTTCCTACTTAAAAACAGCATTCTTCCCCATATTGTTGTTACCGATTTAGATGGAAACATAGAGGCAATTGAAGAGGCTCTGAGGAGAGGCAGTGTAATTGTTGTTCATGGTCATGGAGACAATATTTTAAACATATTAAAATATGTTCCCAAATTTAAAGGAAATGTTATAGGTACAACACAGCTTATTCCATGGGGTAGCTTAGTGAATTTTGGAGGATTCACCGATGGTGACAGGGCACTATATTTAGCATTATATTTTGGTGCGAGGAAAATAGTAATGTTCGGTATGGATTTCGGAGATATTGTTGGCAAATATTCGAAACCTTGGCTTAAGAAAAATGTTAAAATATGGGATGTGAAGAGGAAAAAATTTCTGATAGCTAAAGAACTTATTGAAAAAGCTGCAGGAAAGTTCAAAGATAAAGTAGAAATTTATATTGCACCTCGAAATGTTGAAAATATAAAGTATGTATTGGAGATAAAATATGATAGTCTTGGCAGCATCATAGGAAAGAATTAAAAAACGCTGAAGTATGTTAAAATATACTCGATACCTATGGGTGTGTACCTGGTTTGAGAATACTCGTAGTCACAGGCAAGTTAGCTGAACCCATAATTAGAAAGGTATTGAAAAAACCCTTACCCCATGAAGTAGATGTAGTTGCACTACCTATAACCGTAGCTGCTCTTGCCAATACCGAACTTATAGCTACATACCTTAAGAAACTAGGTGTGGATTGTAGAAAGTACGATTTAATAATGATACCCGGTGCTTCAATGGGTTCAGCTAAAATTATTGAGGAAACATTAGGTGTAAAAACAGTTAAAGGTCCTTTACAAGCATCAGATTTACCTTTGGTTTTGAGCTTAGAAAAAATGTCTAAACTGTCTCCCGATACGCCAGCAGATAAGGTCTTAGAGTCTGAGCTTAGAACAGCCTCTAGGGAAATGCTTGAGTCTTTAGAGAAGTCTCTTATTGAAAAAGAGCATTTAATTATAGGAAATATTATTGTACCCGTAAATCCTCCGCCAATACGTGTTATGGCTGAAATAACTGAAGCACATGCCTTATCTAGGGAGGATTTGCTTAGTAGAGCAAATAAGCTCATAGGTGAAGGAGCTGAAATTTTAAGCATAGGCTTTGAAGCAGGTATTTCAAGACCTGAGAAGGTAAGAGAGATAATTAGGTTTCTCAAAAAAGAAGTAGAAGTACCCGTAGCTGTTGATTCTATTATTCCTAGCGAAATTATTGCAGGAATTGAAGCAGGAGCAGACATGGTTCTAAGTTTAGAAGCAGGGAACATAGAGAAAGTAGCTAAGTATGTTGAGGATGTACCTTCAGTAGTTATAGCTTACGATTCAAGAAGCAGTATTACACCGAAAACTGCCCAAGAAAAGCTTAAGTTACTAGAAGCAAACATCAGCGAAGCTTCAAGACTAGGTGTTAAGAAGATTATTGCCGACCCAATACTGGATCCAATAAACTCAGCAAGTACTTTCCAGTCTCTCCTGGCATATTATATGTTTAAAGTGAAAAACACAGACATACCTATGTTAATGGGTATTGGGAACGTAGTTGAATTACTGGATGCAGATACTGTGGGTTCCAACGCATTAATGGTTATGTTGGCTATGGAACTAGGTGTAAGCATAGTTCTTGTTGTTGAGAAGAGCCCTAAAGCACAGTACTCAACATTAGAAACGTCCATAGCCTCTAAAATGGCTACACTTGCATGGCTTAAGAAATCCCCGCCTAAAGATTTAGGCATAGACTTGCTAATACTTAAAGATAAAAGGAAAGTAGAAACACCACTGGAAATCGAGGGAGCAACCGTTGTTGAGGCCGCTGAAAAAGAAGTAGAATATGAACTTGACCCGCTAGGAGTTTTCAAGATAAGAGTTAACCACGATGAAGAATGTATTGAAGCTCTCTACATAGGTAAGAAAGGTAAAATACTTATTAAGGGTAAGTCTGCGAGAGCTATAAGAGACGAGATTCTGAGAAGAGGGCTTGTATCTTCTCTGTCACACGCATTCTATTTAGGTATTGAACTAGCTAAAGCGGAGGAAGCTTTAAGTATAGGTAAAAATTATATTCAGGAAAAGCCTCTCTTTACGAGAAAGACTGTTACAATGTAAGGGAGTACATTGAAGAATATGGTTACTGTAGAGTCTAATGCAAGGCTTCACTTAGGGTTCTACAATATTTTATCAGAAAACATAGCATATGGTAGTTTAGGTGTTGCAATAAATTACCCTAAAGTTAAAGTCAGCATTATAAAGAGCGATAAAGTGAGTGTTGAAAATAAGACAAACATGGAGTATGTGGAGAAACAAGTACATAGAACTATAGATATGCTAGGCTCATATAATGTTAAGATCATCGTGGAAAACGCTATACCAAGGCATGTAGGTTTAGGTTCAATAACCCAGTTAATGCTAGGTATAGGGCAGGGCGTTAACGTACTGTACGGCTTACATTACACTATTAGAGAATTAGCAGTAAAGCTACGTAGAGGAACAGTTTCAGGTATAGGTATTGCAGCCTTCGAAAAAGGAGGTTTTATAGTTGATAGTGGAAGGAGAGTGAAGGGGAAGACCATAGAACCTCCTAAAACCGTAGAAGAATTACCGCATGTTATTTTTAGGAAAAGCATACCTAGAAACTGGTTATTTTTAGTAATTATTCCCAAGGGTATTCACGGGTTAAGTGAAAGAGAAGAGAAAACAATACTAACTGCACCAGAGCCTGCGCAAAAAGATTTACAAGTAGAACTATGGAAAACAATGCTAATTCACCTTTTACCGTCATTAGCCAGAAACGACGCCGCTGAATTTGGAAAAGCAGTAACTAAGATTCAAATTCTTACTGGCTCGTATTTTGCTAAATACCAGGGAGGAATATTTTGCTGTGAAGAAACAGAGTATGCTATAAACTCCATGCTTAAGCATGGAGCCTTAGGTGCAGGTCAAAGTAGTTGGGGGCCAACAGCGTACGGTATAGTTTTGGGTTTGAGAAAAGCGAGAAAGGTATTGGAAAGAACAAGAAAGGACATGGAAAGGAAGGGTTACGAAGCAGAATACTATATTGTAAACGTTAGAAATAGTGGTGCTAAAATAATTTACAGGTAAACCCTTTTACTGAGAGCTTCCTTAATTTCGTTTTCCAACTGTTCAAAACTCATTTTCGCGTGAGCGTAGGCATCATGGGGATGAATGCTTTCATAACTAACTACTTCCACCTCAACTATGGAGTCCCCCGGTACTTTGCCTTTCAATACTTCATAGAGGTTTATTAGCGCAGCTCTTGCTACGTCCTCCACAAATTTCGGATGCTGGAAAGCATACTTTACAAGTCTGTACTCATCGTACCTCTTAAGTATACTTACAGTGGGTGATGAAAATGATTTTCTAGCAGCATCTATTAATCTTTCCAGCCTAATAAAGGCCCCTTTCGTAGTAACAGCTATTGATAATTTGGCTCTTTGTGCGTGTGAAGGCGGAGGATTAGATAGTGTCTTTTCTATGCTCCTATACGTTTCTTGTGCACATGGGCAAACAGTCATACCAAGTAATGAGACTTTAACCGTATAAGTTACTTCTCCTTCGCGGGTTTTGGCAACTTTTATTTCTAAATCAGCTGCTTCATTAGATGGATGGCCTAAAAAGTCTTCCTCATAAAAGTATGTTGTTCTAGCTATAACTTCAGCTCTAGAAGCATAATCATGCTTCCTTAGTAGGATGTCACATACGGTATCAAGTATTTTTTCTATCGTAGG
>NJED01000003.1 GCA_002254745.1 Desulfurococcales archaeon ex4484_217_1 | reverse complement strand
CCCATTGTCTTAGCTAGTATTATATGTTCTCTTGTCTGACCTTCTTCGCTCATTCCTGCTTCGTACTCTCCCTTCTTAGCTGAAACTACTAGTAATGCAGCATCTGCTTGAGAAGCACCTGTAATCATGTTCTTTACGAAGTCTCTGTGCCCTGGCGCATCAATTATGGTGAAGTAGTATTTTTTCGTTTCAAACCTCATGAATGACAGGTCTATTGTTAATCCTCTCTCTCTTTCCTCTTTCAGCTTATCTAGAAGCCACGCATACTTAAAAGATTCTTGGCCTCTCTTCTTAGCTTCTTCCTCTATTTCTCTTAGCTTCTTCTCGTCAATAAAGCCAGCTTTAAACAGTAGATGCCCTGTTAATGTACTTTTACCATGATCTACGTGGCCTATTACTACTAGGTTTAAGTGTGGTTTTGTTGAAGACACTTAACATACACCTCTCAGCTATGTCCACACACTTTTTAGACGGGTCCGTGAGATAAGGACTAAAAGTCGTAAATATAAGGTTTTCGTAAAATCCAATTTACCTTGCACTTAAAGCTATTCTCTCTATTTCTTCTTTTCTCGAAATAGCATAGCTTTTCATATCATATCTTGATGCTAAAATTATTTCGTCAGCTAAACATTCCTCTATAGGCTTAGGATTATTGAATGCACAGTTCCTAGCGCCTTCCGTAATGTGCCTTAGTGCTAAATCTACTCTCCTTTGCGGTGCAACATCTACAGCTACGAAGTACACTATACCTCCGTAAACTATTCTTGTTGTTTCTTCTCTTGGCGCAGCATTTTCAATAGCTCTTACAAGCACCTGTATTGGATTTTCACCTGTCTTATAATATATTATGTCAAAAGCTACCTTCACGATATTGTAGGCTAAATGTTTTTTGCCAGCATTTCTACCGGGCTTCATTAGGTGGTTAATGAGCCTTTCAACTACTGGTACTTCAGATTTACCGAATCTTCTATGTTCATGTCTTCCTCCAGTATGTGGTAGCCATATCGGTTTAAGGCAAATATATTTTTTCAAGCTAGGATCCCTGATATCTACTCCTTCAAAACTCCATTTTCCGAATAGCTTTATTTCCTCAGTTTTTATTGCCGTTTTTCCCGACATAGCGTAACCCTAATATGGGGGTATTCGTATCAGCTAATAATAACTTACGAGTTTATATGTTTAACGTGAGAAGCTAAATAGAGTTCAGGGTGCGAATAAGTGGGTAAAATGGTTAAAGTAGTGAAAATTGAGGCTTTCCTCATGCCTACACCACCATACACACCTGTTATCTCATGCTACTTAGAAGATGGTAGGCAGTTCAATCTCTACTATGTTCCGTACGAAGTAGTTATTGCAATAAATAGGATTCAGGGAGAAGACTATGATGTTGATAGGGAGAGTCTATTTGATATATTGCCTATGATAGCAGGTGAGTTTAAAGACGCTTTAAAAGCGAGAATAAAAGCAGTTTACATAGATGGGTTGAATAAAAGAACTATGCTGTACTCTGCTACTATAGAAATTAAAGTAAATGGGGCTATCATTAGGAGAAAAATGATACCAAGCCATGCAATATATTTAGCCTTACTAGCAAACACAGAAGTTTACGTTGCAGACGAACTAGTTAAGCATCAAGAGAAATTATCTAGAACCCAGAGGTAATTTCATCTAATAGGCTTCTGTTTTTTCCCTTTCAACAGGGCATCTAATGAAACACCATTCACAGCAATTACCTTATATCTTACTCCTGGAAGATCCCCCATAGACTTTCCTCTAGTTCCTCCTATACCTGCTATTATTACCTCATCATGTTCATCTATGAAGTTTAAGGCACCATCTCCCGGGCAGAATGCTGTAACTATTTTACCGTTCTTAATAAGCTGAACCCTAACACATTTTCTAACAGCTGAGTTTGGCTGTCTGGATTCAACACCTATTTTTTCTAAAACTATACCTCTAGCCATCGGGGCTCCTTCTAATGGGTCAAAACGCTCTTTTATCCTAAGCATACGCACTTTAAACTCTCTTTGACTCCATCTAAACTTTAACCTCTTCTTCCTAAGTTTTCTAGCTGCAAACAGCCCGTAAGGAGATTTCTTTCCAGGCACTTTCCTTTAGCACCCTAGACTTCTAAATAATATTCTGGGTTTTTAAACTTTAGCTTTTGCTAAGTTACGATCACGGAGTCTATGTCGAAATACCTTTTAAGTATCATTCTTGCCCGTGCCACGTTTCTTCCCGCCTTCCCTATAGCAATGCCTTTGTCTTGAGGGTCAACGGTTACTATGACTTTTTTCTTTCCCATAGGTGTTTGCAATACTTTAACATTTAACACTCTTGCAGGTGCTAGAGCATTCTTAGCTAACTTCTCCACGGTATCAGCATATTCTACAACCTCTATGTTTCTTCCAAGAAGTTTTCTAAGTCTCTTAATGTTAATGCCATTCCTACCTATAGCTAATCCCATGTCCCCTGGTTTTACGAGGAAAATTATTCTATTTTCGCTTTCATCTATTATGCAGTCTCTTACTGTTGCTCGTGTTAAATCCTGAAATAGAGCTATGTATCTCATTTCCTCCGCGGTTAATTTTATTTCAGGCACCTTCTTCACCGCTTTCAACAAGCTCTAATATTCTAGAGCTGCCTTCATCATAGATTGTTACAGCAGCAACCATAAACGGCTTACCACATATAGTGCCTAGGTCAACAGATGTACCCTTGTATATGTATATGGGGATTTTAGAGAGTTTTGAATAATAAACTATATCATCCTTTATTTCCTTTGGAGCATTTTCAGCTATGATTATTAACTTAGCTTTACCCAGTTTCGCTGCTCTTATAGCTTCTTTAGAACCAAACCTTACTTTACCTGTTTTAATAGCCATTCTCAACTCTGATTCAAAAGAGATAACCAAGAGACCTCACCCAGACTATTTTGTTTTAGACCTCTTTTTAAGAGTAGGTCTCATGTAGAGTTCAACAATACCTGTCCCTAAGGGTATTATTTGACCTACAATTACATTCTCCGTTATTCCTTTAAGTTCATCTATTTCTCCTCTAGCTGCTCCTTCAAGTAAATGCTTTACTGTAACCTCGAAAGCTGCTCTTGCCAGTACGCTCGGTTTTTCTCCACTTACCCCATGTCTGCCTACTTGCCGTACTCTCCCGGTTCTCGTCATCATATCTGCTATTAATAGTATATGTCTTATATCTACGTCTAAACCTTGGTCTTCAAGCACCTTCATTATTTCGCTAATTATCGCTGCCCTAGCTGCTTCTATACCTAAAACTTTTTCTATTTCATGAATATCGTTCGTTATTGTTCTTCTATAGTCTACTCCTTTCATAGATAATACACTTGAGAAGTTCGAGCCATCGGTGATTATGATGTATTCTTTTCCTTTCTTCTGAACTATTGCTCTTTTTACGCCTTTAAGTCCTTTAATCCTAGCATTGGTTACCTTCTCTCTTAGCTTGTTTAATTTACTTATTCTTATAACTCCTTCAGTTTCCGGTTGTAGGATGTTTATTCTTATCTGATTTTCTTCAACTACTATTTTCCCTATTTTCAGCTTTTCAAGGGCTTTAATTATTTGTTCTAAAGTAACACCTTTATCCTTCATCATTTCTTTGTCTAACTCAACTATTATTGAATTTGTTAATAGGTCTACGTCTATGGTTTTTGCTACATTTTCTATAGTTGTGTATTCTATTTTCCTAGCTATTTCTAGCGCTTTATTTTTATCGTATCTATGTACTTCATCAAGGTAAACGGTCATTATTGGTGTTGACGGTTCTCTTCTAGCATCGACTATTTCAATAAGTCTAGGTAAGCCTAGAGTTACGTTTAGCTCTCTAACACCGGCGTAGTGGAATGTTCTTAAAGTCATTTGGGTGCTTGGTTCCCCTATAGACTGAGCTGCTACGGTTCCAACAGCTTCTCCAGGATCTACTTCGACACACCTATACTCTTTAACCACTTCCTTGATTATTTTATCTACCTTTTCTTCAGGTATTTCAAGGTCTTTTAGTTTAGACGCTAGTTCATCTATTATAGATTTAGGTAGTATGTTTTCTACTTCATTTAGCTTTTCTTCTAGGAGCTTTTGTGAAACCATAGCATTAGCACCCCCATTTTATGAGATCAAAACTTTTTGTATTATCCTATCTATATTAACAGCTTTTCCATGATCTGTTCTTGAAGGGTCAGCTCCATCTTCACCATATTTGAATTGCACTATGTACCCTTCTGGAAGCCTTACTGTACTATCATATTCTACCTTTAAGTCTTGTAAAGCATTTATAAGTCTTCTCTGCATGTATCCGCTTTGAGATGTTCTAACAGCAGTATCTACTAAGCCTTCTCTCCCTCCTGCAGCATGGAAGAACATTTCTACTGGTGAAAGCCCTTTACTAAAGCTTCCATATACGAACCCTTTAGGTGCTGGTCCTAAGTCTTCGGCTCTAAAGTGCGGCAACGTTCTCTTTGTGTACCCTCTTACTATCCTTTGTCCTCTAACTGATTGTTGACCTAAAGTTGCCGACATTTGCGTTAAATTAAGTATGTTTCCACGTGCTCCTGTCATTGCCATTATGTATGCATGGTTTGTTCTTTTCAAATACTTCGCCGCTTCTTCTCCCGCTTTATCTCTAGCATCTGCTAAAACCTCCATTATCCTTAACTCTAATGTTTCCTCAAGTGTTCTTCCAGGTATCGGTTCTAGTTCTCCCTTCTTAAACTCGTCTATTAGTTCGTAAACCCTTTTCTCTGCTTCTCTTAGAATATTCTCTACCTTTCTAATTGCTTCTTCTGGTACCACTACATCGTCGAGTCTCATAGTGAATCCATGTTTCTCAATAAACCTTAGGAATACTCTAAACACGTTGTCTAAGAACCATCTTGCATAGTTTTCTCCATACTCTTTAACTAGCCTATGTAGCATGCTTTCCGTTACTTGAGCACCTATTGCTTTCTTATCTAAAACTCCTGCTAGTAATTGTCCCTTTAATATAACAAGGTAAGAGTCGTATGGACATTTTTCATAGTAACATGTTTCACACTTGAGACATGTACTTGACTTGCTTGTAAAGGAGAAGTCTTTAGGTAGGAATAGACTGAATATTTGTTTTCCTGTCCAATACTCTCTTGGAGATAGTATTGCTGGTTCAGGTATTTCTCCCTCGTATTTACCTACAGTTAAAAGCTCAACTACCTCCTCTTTGGTTAGTAATGTTGACTTGAGTGTTAGGAGATATGCTCCTGAAATGTAGTCTTGGAGCGCACCTATTATTGGTCCTCCATATCTTGGTGAAAGTATTTGTGTCTGTACTAACATTAGTGTTCTAGCTTCACCCCTAGCTTCAATACTTTGCGGTACGTGGAGATTCATTTCATCTCCGTCGAAATCGGCATTGTATGGCGGACATACTGCGAGGTTTAACCTGAAGGTTTTACCTGGTAGAACTTTAACTTTATGAGCCATTATTGACATTCTATGAAGCGAGGGTTGCCTATTGAATAAAACAATATCTCCGTCTCTTAAATGCCTTTCTACAGTGTATCCTACAGTGAGCGTTTCAGCTAGTGCTTTACGGTCTTTTACAAATCTTAAATCTATTCTCCTACCGTCAGGCCTTATTATGTAGTTTGCTCCAGGCCATTTGTAAGGGCCGTTTAGTACGAGTTTACGTAGTTCTTCTACGTTCCATGGAGTTACTTTTTCGGGAACAGTTAATATTTTCGCTACTTCTATAGGTACTCCTACTTCATTTATGCTTATGCTAGGGTCAGGTGAAATAACAGTTCTAGCTGAGAAATCTACTCTCTTACCTGATAGATGACCTCTAAATCTTCCTTCTTTCCCTTTAAGCCTTTGCGCTAAAGTTCTTAACGGTCTACCTGATCTATGTTTTGCAGGAGGTATTCCCGGAACCTCATTGTCGAAATATGTTGTTACATGGTATTGCAGCAGATCCCATAGATCTTCTATTATAAGCTCCGGTGCTCCAGCCTCGATGTTCTCTCTTAACCTTTCATTTATTCTCACAATATCTGCTAACTTATGTGTTAAATCGTCTTCAGCCCTAATACCAGATTCTAAGAATATCGATGGTCTAACCGTGACGGGTGGTATAGGTAAAACTGTACATATCATCCATTCCGGTCTTGCACTTTCGGGATTTAAACCTAAGAGTTTTACATCGTCATCTGGTATTTTTTCTAAACGTTCACGTATTTCTATTGGTGTTAGTTTTCTTACACCCTCTTTTCTCTCTTCATAGAATGTTGTAGGCTTCTCAAGTCTTATCTTATATTGTTTTGCTTTACAATGGGGACATGTTGTTGTTTTTAGTGCTTTCTTTAAAATATATTCGTTTAGTCTCCTAGCTAGAGCAGGCCATTTCGCTTTAAGCTTCTTAAGTAATCTTAAATATCTTTCAACTTCCTTTTGAGGTATAAGTATTCTTCCACAATTATAACATGTAGCTTTGAGTAAGTTGTGAATTATTTTAACAAAACCTACATGGATTACTGGCCTAGCTAATTCTAAATGTCCGAAATGTCCGGGGCACTCCCCCATAGTGTTTCCACAGACTGGGCATCTCTGGCCAGGTTCGATTGAACCTAGTTTCTTATCCATTAATCCTCCATCTATTGGTGCTCCATCTTCATCATAAGTATCTGCTGTTACTATTGCTGTTACAGACATTTTCCTTATAGTGTCTGGGGATAGTAGGCCAAACTTTATGGCCTTAATTCTCTTAGGAGCTTCGACCATTGTTTACTTTCACCTTTTCCTCTCAAATATGTCTGTTAGGATAAGCTTAGGATAGAGACACATGGCCATTAGTTCTTGAAGTAGAAGTTTAAAAGCATAAGACATTTCGACAGGGTGGAGTTTTCCTTTTTCACCACATAGTGGGCATATGAACCTGTCTCTCATATAGTACCCTATCATACCGCAGTTTTCACACACATAAACTACTGTCTTATCAGAACTGTCGAGGAGACGTTCTTTAAGAAGTACTGCTGCTCCATGGCCTACGAGACAGTCCCTCTCCATTTCTCCAAATCTTAATCCTCCTTCTCTTGCTCTTCCCTCTGTAGGCTGCCTTGTAAGTATTTGTACGGGCCCTCTTGCTCTCGCATGTATTTTATCGGCCACCATATGGTATAGTCTCTGGTAATACACTATCCCTATGAATATTGGCGTTTTCAGTATTTCCCCTGTCCTTCCATCATACATCGTTTCCGTTCCATCAGCCCTATATCCTGCTTTAAGTAGCTCTATTTCGAGTTGATATGGTTTTTCACCGTAAAACGGTGTTCCATCAATAAATCTACCTTCTAGAGCTGCTACCTTACCACCTATGGATTCTATCATCTGGCCTAATGTCATTCTTGAGGGTAGAGCATGTGGGTTAATTATTAGGTCGGGTGTTATGCCTTCCTCCGTGAAAGGTAAGTCTTCTTGCGGTACTAATAAACCTACAACACCCTTTTGCCCATGTCTGGATGCAAATTTATCTCCAAGTTCCGGTATTCTTAAATCTCTTACCCTTACTTTTACCAGCCTATTTCCTTCTATAGTCTCAGTTATCATTACTGTATCCACAACACCCTTTTCCCCATGCCTCATAGCAACTGATGTTTCTCTGCGCAGGATTTCAGGGCTTAGTTCCCTATATTCCTCTAGAAATCTTGGCGGACTGGTTTTACCTATTAGCACCTCTCCTCCATACACTTCCTCTTCAGGGTCTACAATACCGTCAGGTCCAAGTTTCTTGTATGCATCTTTTCCTCTAAAACCTCGAACTACAGGTTCGGGTTTCTCAATTCTGTCCTCTAGTCCTCCTGGATACTTTGCCTCTTCGGCTTCGTATAGTCTGAAGAACGTTGCTCTTGCTAAACCTCTTTCTACAGCAGCCTTACTCAATATTACAGCGTCTTCTATATTGTACCCTGTAAACGACATTACAGCAACTATCATGTTTTGCCCTGCTGGCCTATTATTGTACCCTATAACATCAAGTGCTTTGGTTTGAACCAGCGGTTTCTGCGGGTAATGTAGGAGATAAGATCTTGAATCCGATCTTATCTGGTAATTTGCAGCATAAAGGCCTAGGGCTTGTTTAACCATAGCAGATTGATAAGTGTTTCTTGGTGACTGATTGTGCTCAGGATAGGGTATGGTTGAAGCAGCTATGCCTAATATTGCTGGAGGCCATATTTCCATGTGCGTGTGTTCAGTAGTTATGTCTTCAGGGTTTAGTGCTATTAAAGCATTTTCTTCCTCTTCAGCGTCAAGGTATTCTACTAAGCCATGCTTTACTAGGTCTTCGAATTTCCATTCGCCTTTCCTTATTTTCTCAATATGTTCTGGTTTGATAAGTAATTCTCCATTTTCAACAATTAATAGGGGTCTTCTAACCCTTCCGGAATCGCAGTTCACATATATTTCGTTTATATATTGATCCTTATAATGAGCAATGTTAATTTCGTGACTTATTTTTCCTTGTCTTCTAAGCATTCTTACTGTTTTAACTAATTTCTCTGGTTCTTTTGTGAAACCTATTAATCTACCGTTTAAGAAAACTTTTGCACCAACCATATTGCCTGTCCTATGGGCTTCTTCTATTCTAACTACGCCTAACTTGAATAATATGTCCTCTATTTCCTTTTCATCTACTCCTACTGAAATATACGTCATTAGCGCTAAGTTCTTTACAAGACCAATATTAGGTCCTTCTGGAGACTCGAATGGACATATTCTGCCCCATTGTGTTCCATGTACATCTCTTGCTTCGAAGTGGGGTTGGCTTCTACTTAGTGGTGAAACAACTCTTCTTAAGTGGCTTAGTGCCGATATGTAGTTTGTTCGGTCAAGAAGCTGGCTTACCCCTGTTTTCCCTCCAACCCAATTCCCGGTGGCTAGGGCATGTTTAAGTCTTTCAGTAACGACATCAGGTCTAACTAGTGCCTGTATGTTCATTCTTCTTGCTCTAACATGGGTTCTTTCAATTTGGTATTTTAAGTCTCTTAGGAGAGTTCTAAACGCTACTCTGAAAAGCTGTGCTAGAAGATCTCCTGCTAATTTTAACCTCTTGTTTGCATAGTGATCTTTGTCATCGGGTTTTCTACGGCCGAGAACGAGCTCTATTAGCTTACATGCCATTTGACCAAGGTAAAATGCTTTCTTTTTCCTATCTTCAAGTGTTGAGCCTAAATGCGGTAAAAAGTATTTGTCAATTATTGTTTCTGCTCTTTTAATACGGTTTTCACGTGTCTGCCCTATAGCTACACGGCTCCCTATGAAATCTAATGCATCTTCTGTTGCTTTAATGGCTGCCGCCTGTTCTAGAGACGGTAAAACTTCTTTCTGTATTTCTGGATCTACTGATACTGCTAATACTATGTCTCTATCTGTTCTCATACCTAAAGCTTTCATCATTATTGCAAACGGTATTTTGCCTGGTACGGCGGAGAAGGAAACCATTAATGTACCATCTTTTAATCTTTCAAGTACAACAGGCACCCTGTATCCTGATGTTGCTGAGAAAACTTTAGCTATGTGAGTTACTGTTGTCCCTGAGGTTGAAACATCTACGAGCACTCTATTTACCGCTAGATCTTCTTGTGTAACTATAACTCTCTCGGACCCATTGATTATGAAGTATCCTCCGGGGTCGTAGGGGTCTTCTCCAAGCTTAACTAGTTCTTCTTCTGAAAGACCATGAAGAACACATTTAACAGATTTAAGCATTATTGGGAGCATACCAATAACTACTTCTATAGGATTATCTTCAATACCGTTTTCAACAGGTGTTACAGTTAATTTTATGGGTGCCGCGTAGGTTAGATTTCTTCTTCTACATTCCATAGGTGTAACTTCTTTACGGCTACCATCAGCTTCTCTGACCATGGGCTTTCCTATTTTTATTTTACCAAATTTTATGTAGTATCCTGGAATATCTGTTTCAAGAATTCCATGCTCATCTACTATTTCCTGTAACTTGTTAAGAACAAAATCATTATATGAGTCAAGCTGCTGCCTTACAAGACCTTTTTCTTCGAAAAATGCCTTCATTATAGTCCAGCGGTCTTCAACACTAATCAAGTTTTTGAATTTTAAATTTGAACTCATCTTCTACACACCTAACCTGGAACAACATATCTATAAACTACAATTTTACCTGCAGTTGGGCTTTTGCGAGTGATTTTAACTATATCACCAGGTTTCGCACCTATAGCTCTAGCGACGGGGTCTGAAGCTCTAATCCATGGAAGCTTATCTGGTGTAACACCTAGTTTTTTAAGCACTTTTAAAGCTTCCTCTGGAGGTAATACTTCATGTTTAGGCACTAACTCGTGTTCTAATATTTTAGCTTTACGGACCACATTACACACCTAGTATAACGTGTAACCGAACCTACGCTATCAGAAAAGCACACTATATTGGAAGATATAAAGCTTTCCACACCTCCAATTAGTAATTAGAAAAGTTTAAACATATCGGTTAAATTAAAGTAGCTACGAAGGGCTTTGGGCCCGTAGCTCAGCCAGGTAGAGCGGCGGGCTTTTAACCCGTAGGTCCCGGGTTCAAATCCCGGCGGGCCCGCCACATAAAACATCACTTCACTCCTAAACCCTAACATATATTTAATCTTCATAGTGCTTGACCTTAATAACTAAGTTTCCACTATACTTTCTAGTGGTAACATAGGTTATGCCATGGCTTGCTTTCGTAGGTTTAGGTTTAAAATTAAAACATTTGACATTAGAAGCTATTGAAGTTTTAAAAGAGTCTGACATTATTTTCCTTGATAGTTATACTAGCGTAGGCGAGGACATTTCCGCTGAAACTTTATCGTCTTTTCTAAAGAAGCAGGTAATACCTGTTTCAAGAAGAAATATTGAAGATGAAAATGGGAAAATAATTTTTGACGCTTTAGACAAGGGATTAAATGTATCTTTTGCTGTAATAGGTGACCCATTTATTGCAACAACTCATATAGCGTTGCTTCTCTATGCAGTTAGAAAGGGTATCAGGATAAAAATTGTTCATGGTATTTCCATATACTCTGTTGCTATAAGCTGCTCAGGCTTGATGTCTTATAAATTCGGGAAAAGTGCAACAATAGTTTACCCAAAAGAAGGTATAACCTATGAGTATTTTTATGATGTAATCAAGGAGAATAAGAGAAGAGGGTTACATACGCTTTTACTACTCGATCTCGATGCTGAAAAAGGGATTTTCATGGGAGCTAATGAAGCACTTAAGCTGCTCATGGAAATTGAGCGCAAGCGCAAAGAGAGAGTAATACTAGAGAATGAGAAAGTCTTAGTTATAGCCAGAGCTTCACTAAGAAATCAAAAATGCATTTATGGGGCTATAAGCGAACTTGTTTCAAAGGATTTTGGACCCCCACCTCATGCAATTATAGTTCCTGGAAAACTTCATTTTATAGAGGAGGAGGCTTTAAGAAGGTTTATGATTAAATAGCATGTTTAGGTGACGAGCATTGTCTGAGACACCTGAAATAAAAAGTAGAGCGTTTAAATACCTCAAGAACTTAGAGGAAGCTTTCAAAACTTTGGTTGTTAAAGGTAAAAATGAAGAAGTTATGGAGGCAGTTAATGAAGCTAAAAGGTATTTCGAAGATGCAAAATACTATTTTGATAAAGGCTCGTTTATCGATAGTGTTGTCTGCTCCACCTATGCTGAAGGAATACTAGATGGTCTTAAGATGCTGAAGCTTGTTGGTTTCTCGTGTCCTCTAAAAAGATATGTTAAAAAGGTATTTGTTGCTGGAACCTTTGATATTATACATCCAGGTCATATTTTCCTTATAAAGAAAGCTGCGGAATATGGTAAAGTTTATGTGGTTGTTGCTCGCGATTCTAATGTTGTCAGGTTTAAGGGTAGAAAACCTATTATTGACGAAGAGCAGAGACTTTACGTTGTTTCTAATATTAAAGGTGTTTATAAAGCTATATTAGGTGACAAAGATGACATACTTAAGGCTGTGGAAAGAATAAGACCTGACATTATACTATTGGGTCCTGATCAAAAAGTAGACGAGAATAATCTCAGAAAGGAGCTTGAAAGAAGGGGGTTAAAAGATGTTACCGTAATACGGTTAAAGGAGAAATTAGAGACCTATTCTTGTTGTAGCAGCTCCAAAATTATAGAGCGTGTGATAAGTTATTATTGCAAGTAAACAGTTACTATAACCTCATCTCCATCTTTAAGACCTAATCTTTTCCTAATATTGAATGGTGCTATAACTTCTAAGATGTCAAAACCATGACTTGTCCGTTCAGGCAGAACTACAGCAACGTTGTTTGCTAAATCATTTATTCTTGCCTTAAACGCTTTAACCCTACCATAGGTTCGTATACCATCACTAAATCCCTCAATAATTATTCCAGGAGTTTTTAGAAGCTTAGCCTTTTTAACTACGTCTTCAAGGTTTTTCAACTTTAAATTTAATGTGCCAGGATACGGTTTAAAGCCAAGTTTCTCTTTAAACTGTTTAATGTAGCCGTTTAGCATTAAGTAATATCTTCCCTCACCCAAGCCTGTTGCCACAATTCCCCTAATCACTATGGTCTCAGGGCTTATAGTTTTTAATATTTCTCCCAGTTCCTCATAGTATTTTAGAGCAATGCTAAGTCCTTTTTCAGTAACCTTGACTTCTTCGCCTTTGGACGTAACTTTTCGTGAAATATATCCTCTTTCGGCCATTTTTCTCATTATACGTGATGATGATTGTTGAGAAAACCCTAGGATGTTAGCTATTTTTCTTGTAGATATGTGAACGTATCTATTTGCTGCTCCAAATCTTGCTAATACAAGGATCATTAGTAGTGCTTCAAGCTCCTCCTTCATACTTTTCCATTTACTATGTGGAATCATTACAACCTCCTACTCTCCATTTTAGAGAAATTATGGGCTAATTGTATAGGTTTAGGTAACCTATATTCACTAGTTAATGTCTTTAATACTATTTTCTCAGCGGTTTCTAGGCTTACCCTATGACCAGGGCTGACATATAAAGGTCTATAAGTTTTTCTCTCCACTATTACTGCTGCTAATGTTCCATCCTTCAGCTGTAAGTATCTTTTTAACTTAATAGAGACTATTTTTCCGGTAAGTATTTTCTTCGCAACGCCTATTGTAGGAATATTCAAGGTAACACCTAAATGACATGCGATACCCATTTTTCTCGGATGGGCTAATCCATGACCGTCAACTAGTACTACCATATCGTTTCTATCTTTAAAGTCATAGCATAGGTACACGTAGTATGGTAGTTCACGATAAGCAAGAAATGTTGGAACATAGGGTATTACTATGTTCTCCTTTACTAAGCGTACTTCGACTATATCTAGGGTTTTATAGTCCAGTATTACACAACATGCAACCGCTTTCCCTCCTTTATAAGATATATCAAGTCCAGCGACGAGTTCAGGAGGATACGTTATGTCATCTTTTAGTATAACGTATTTAGCAAGCTCCTCTTGTACTATTTTTGCTCTTTTAAAGTTTAAGATGCTCAAGATTGAACCCTAAGCTATTGGTTTAAACTCCTCATATATGCCCTCCTCAGTTATTGTCATGATATCTATGCCGTCTCCTGATGTTGCATCTCTTTCTATAGCTGCCTTTATTGCATTATAGGCTAGCTTTCTTGCTTCTTCAACATTTATCTTATCCTTATATGCACTTTCAATTATCCCTATAGCTATTGGCGCTCCTGTCCCTATAGCTGCATAGTTATCCTCTATAACTGAGCCTAAAGGATCAAGAATAAATAGATGGAAACCCTCGTTATCCGCTCCACCAACAAGTGCTTCTGAGAGATATGGCATGTTTTTTTGTCTGTAAAGCATTATTGAGAGAATTTTTGCAACTGATCTAACATTCATAGATTTATTCATTGTTAGTTCATAGAGCTTAACTTCTGCTTCTAAAAGTTTAGCTAAAGCCTGCATATCAGCAAATAATCCGGCAAAGGCTACTGCTAATTTATCTGTTATTTTGAAGACCTTTTTAACACGTTTACTTAAAATATATCCTCCGTAGGACATCCTCCTTTCCGAAGCCAGGATTACGCCATTACTGCACTTTATGCCTATGGTTGTAGCTCCAAAATACTCTCTAGACATTTATATCTACACCTCTTCTAAACCGAATCACGTACTTAGAAGTATTTATAATTTAGCTAGAATAGTTTCGGTGAACACTCCGGGAACGAAGAATAGTTCCGGTTTACTTTTTAAACCCCTAGTCTCTTGTACCTTCATGATGGTGGTTATGATTAAATGCCCAGATTGCGGTTGTCAAGAAGTAGTTTGGTGCTTTACCGAAGGATCTATTGTATGTTCTAACTGTGGAATGGTTCTTGACAAAATATATGACTATAGTGTTCCACGCAACTATTATAATTTGGAAAGTGAAAAAAGCTCTACATCTAACGAGCTAACAAAATACTATGAAAATAAGGTTAAAAGAATTAACCAAAGCTACCGTAACTATGAAAAGCTCATCAGAAAATATTCAAACCTTAGACCAGGTCTAAAAATAAAGGAAGAAGCAATACTTTCAGCATATAATGGCCAGAAGGTAAAAATGGTAAAGATTATAGTGAATGAGAAAACGGAGGAAATTAAGAAGCAAGTGCTTAGCGAAAATAGGATATACGAAATAGTTCTTAAGGAGTTTGCGAAATACCCTAGAATAGCTTCTAGAACGGATAGAGTAAAACTGGCTCTTGCAATTATAGCGTACTCTGAAGTAAGCAAGGGTATAAGACCTAGCTTTACAGGTATAGCCAAGAAATTTGGCATAAGCATTGTAAATCTGAGAAAAGCTTATAGCGTTATGAAAAAATATAAGGATTTATATAGGAACCTCAGCCACATTATCAAAGAAAGTGTGAAAACACATGAAAAAGTCTGCTATCAGAGAAACAATAAACAAGTTGCTTTGGGATCCGCGTTATAGGAGTAACAGAAATCACATCATAGAAATAAAACATAGAATAGGAGGTAAAGAGGTTATCAAAAGAATAAATATAAAAGATGTAGTATCTGTGAAGGCATGGTGCATTGTCATTAAACAACAAGGCGAGGAAAAAATTATACCTTTCCATAGAATAATCAGAATAATTAGCAGCAATGGAGAAATCTTATGGTCTAAGTCCTAAACCTTTTACCGTTAACCTAAAGGGCTTTCCTAAACTACCTTCTAATTTAATATTAACTCTGGCAAGTTTTTTAACAACCTCAATGTTAGTTATTGTGTGCATAGTTAATTCTGAAGCGGAAATTTCGGATACGCCGTCAGCCATAGCTAGGAATGGTATAATCATGTCGCCCATATGCTTATCATAACATGTTCCGGTACTTAAAGCTTTTAAGAGTTTTTCAGCTGCTTCTTTACCAACAACTTCTGCTGGTTTCCCTCTAGCACCTAAAGCATCAGCACCTATGACACTATGCTTTGTTAAGGCCCATAAGACTATGCCACTACCAGGTCCCAAATGAGGATCTTTACCATGCTCGTAATATTCTAAGTGTATATTTATGTCACGATACCCGTGTTTTTCCAGAACTTGCTTAGCAGCTTTTGCTTGCCGCTCAGCTACGTGTTTAGGTAGTCTTACAGCATGAGAAATACCTTCTATTGCTAATACCCCTCCTCTGTTTACACATGTTATAGGGTACAGTTTCTTAACAGGCCTTGTACATACCTCCACTATGCCTCCTCCTCTGGGATAATGGCCTCTCCTTAAAACCTTTATTTCCACATGTGCACCCATTTTTCCAAGTATCGGCACTAAAACGTTTTTGATGTAGTCTATAGGCGGACTCCAAGAGACGTCTGTGCCTCCTCTTATCCTCAACTTAGCTTCTCCTGGAGCAAAGAGCATAACAGGTAATGAGGCTTGAAGAACTAATGATATGCTTCCCGCTGTTCCAATATTGAATTCGAAAGAACCGCATCTTTTCTCTTTAGGTATAAACTCAAGCACCTTAGAGCCCTTATACAAGCCCCTCACGTTGTAAACCAGGATTACGCCTCTTAGCCCTTATGTTAATTACTCTAACAGGCTTCAAAAGAAGTGATGAGAGAGCAATAGTTGTTCTTAATATTTGCCCGCCGCCTTCACCGAAACTTCCATCAATAATGAGCATTATCTAAACAACCTCGTCCGTTTGCGCTATTTCTTTTAGTCTTTCAACACCATCTATTTCTTTTATTAAAGATGCCACAGATTTTGGAACAAGCTCCTCCCAAGGACCGTTTGTTAACATAAGTTCACGTATGCGCTTACCACTGAACTTGCTTCTATCATACAAGGGTATTCTTTTAGTCTCATAACCTGCTTCTTTAAACAGTCTAATCACTAATGGATTATTAGAGTAAGCTATGTGAAATGGCGGTACAAGCATGGAAACATATCTAACCCAAACATGGTTCATTTCAATATCAGGTATGGGAACAATGTAAACCCTGCATAAGTCAATATTATGTTCTAGGAGAGCAAGTCTAAGCATAAGTAGTCTTTCTCCAGCAGTAAATGGGTTATCCAAGGTATGGCTAATTTGTGCGCTACCAACGCCTATGATAAGCTCATCGACTTCTTCAAGAACTTTAGAGATAACATATATGTGTCCTAAATGAGGTGGTTACTTTATCACCATATTTTAAATTATATTTCCTCCTAGCGGAACCCTTATTTACAGCTAATTCGAGGAAACCGAAACTATTAGTTACAAGTAATGTTTCACCCTCTTCAACTTCACTGTATGCGCGTAGAAACTTTATTATTAATGATGCTTTGCCATGTATATTCACCCGTACTCTCATACCGTATTTTAGCCATGATACTTCGTCAGCTGGAATATTTGTTGACGCATTGCCGAAGCCATTGAAATATACGAAATAGCCTTCAACCTTATCTTTACTTAGTTTGAACGTAGCCCATGAAGGTTTTACAATGCTATTAAGATTTATTTTTCTACCTAAAATCTCGGGTGGTGTACCGAGGGTTAAATAGGCTGCTGCTGGTGCAAAAATGTCTCTACCGTGAAAAGTTGAAGATACTGGCTTCAAGAAGAAATTCCTGTTAAGTATTTCGTATACGTTCTTAACACCGTCCTTGATAGCTGCTGGTACTAATACACCATTATCGGGCCCTATGAACGTAAAATTCTTGGTCTGAATAATAAGAGCCCTCCTTGAAGAACCGACGCCTGGATCCACTACCACGACAAACACCGTATCTCTTGGAAAGTATTTGAGGGATGATGTGAGAATGAAAGATGCTTCAGCTATACTGAACTTCTCAATTTCATGCGAAATATCGATTATTTCAACATTGGGATTTATGTTTAAGATTACAGCTTTCATTATTGCTACATAAGGATCTTTCAGACCAAAGTCCGTGATTAAACCTATTATCCTTTGTAACTCTCCCATGATTAATCAACCTTTATTATAGGTTTTCCGCTTAAAAATTAAACGTGTCAGAGGTGCTTAAAGCTATAGCTATCGCCGATATTCACGGATCCATAGCCTACATAGAACAACTAGTTAACCATGTAAAATCAAATGATATACATTATATTCTAGTAGCAGGCGACCTTGCAGCAGATAGAGATAAAACAACATTTAATAGAGTAATTAGGGGGTTAAGCCTTAGCACTGACACAAAGGTGATCTATGTTAGAGGGGAATCTGATCCTATAACAGAATATACTAAAAACAACATATTGAACGTAGAAAATAGACAATATGTAGTAAATGAGATTACGGTTGCCGGTATTCCCCCATTCTTAGATTACGAGTTAAAAGCATAGAACTAAGAGATTTCATCAAGAAAATAAAACCCTACATAGTAATTTGCGGGCACGTACATTCAGGTATAGGAGTAGATAATATACAAAATACATTGGTGTTAAATCCAGGACCTTTTAGAAGAGGCTATTTTGTAGAACTATTAATATACTCCAAGGAGGGAATAGTCATAAAATTCAATAGATTTACTTTGCCCTTTGAGATTTAAGCTTCAAATACATTTCTAAATATGTTCTTTCTTCAATGCCCTCACATATTCCCATCTTTTTGAGAGCATCTATAAATTTAAGTATTAGATCCTCATCATCACATTCTGCTTCCACAAAATATCCCAGTTCTTTAACTTCATCTACAAATACTTGTAAATTATTTAATATGTACTCCCTCCTATATTTGGTAATTTTAGCTAATGGGTTAAAGCCTAGTTTCAAAAGAATATCTCTTGTAGCATTATAGTCGCTTACTTTTACAGAAATTTCCTCTCTAATCTTAGGTATCTGAGAAATCCTTGAACACTTATATGTTAACATTACTTCCCCGGCTTGAATTCTTATTCTCAATGCCTCATCGGTTTTCTTGAAGTCCCTGCATGGATGGGAAAAGTATTCATCAATAACCACATACTCTCCATTAAGAACACCGCCTTTCTCTATTACATATTTTTCTAATGCACTAAGCTTATTCTTGTCAGTTATCCTTATTTTAACCTCCTTCTCGATCACACTTAATTACCTTTTAGCAGTATTGTTACACTGAGGAATACTATGATTAATCCCTTTAAAACGTTTAATATAAATTTAAACTATGCGAAACCTTCTACGCTGTCGTTAGAGCTAGCTAAAAAATACGATTTCCCATCATATCTTATTGAAAGATATGTTAAAATGCTGGGCTATAGTGAAGCAGTAATGCTTCTAAACACTATCGGTAAGGGTTTAAGAAAAGCAATAAGATGTAATTTAGAAAGAAAGAACATAATACTTAAGAAAATAGATTTCTTAGACTATGGTTTCTGGGTTATTAGAGGAGAGGATAAAATAGGACATACCATAGAATACCTCTACGGATTCTACTACATACAGAATCCAGCATCTATGCTTCCTCCGCTCATTTTAGCCCCTACACCCGAAGACGTAGTACTTGATATGTGTGCTGCTCCTGGTGGTAA
>NJED01000025.1 GCA_002254745.1 Desulfurococcales archaeon ex4484_217_1 | reverse complement strand
CACCGGAAATGGGTAAGTACATTCTTGAAAAACTAGATAAAGTTGAGAAGGGAACAAAATACCTTATTAGAGCGGTTAAGGAAGACCCGACAATAAAGGCTAGAACGAAGGAGGTAGGTGTTTTAACTAAGGAAGAAGCTAGGAAATACTGTGTTGTTGGACCTACAGCTAGAGCCTCAGGAATAGAGGAGGATATTAGGAGAGCTGATCCACACATAAACTACGAAGATTTCGACTTCGAAGTATGCGTCGAAGATACATGCGATGTTTATGCTAGGATTATGGTAAGGCTTAGAGAGACCTTAGAATCCATAAAGATAGTGAGGCAGGCTATCAAAAACTTACCTGAAGGACCTTTAATGGCTGAGTTAACTGTTCCTAGACCAAATGAGGATATTGGCAGAACCGAGGCGCCAAGAGGGGAGCTAATATACTATATTAGGTCAAATTACACCAATGTTCCAGAAAGGGTGAAATTGAGAACACCAACATTCGTAAATCTACCCTCAACTAAGCCTATGCTCATAGGTGATAAATTAGCTGATGCACCTCAAATAATTGTAAGCATAGATCCATGCTTAACATGTAATGATAGGCTTACCATAATAGATGCGAGAACAGGAAAGAAAAAGACAATGCTTCTTGATGAAATCATAAGGAGGAGAGATAAAATATGGTAGCTCAATTATTGTTAATAATAGGCTTACTGGTGTATCCAGGCTTTGTTTTCTCAATACTTTACGGAGGAATCTTAATCTGGATATACCGTAAAATAAGAGCTAGAATGCAAGGTAGAAGAGGTCCTCCTTGGTACCAAACATATGCTGACATTATGAAACTATTATCGAAAGAAACTATAATTCCGAGAAACGCTTGGAGACTAGGATTTATCGGAGCACCTATAATATCCATAGTTTCTCTAGCTACTGCTATGCTTTTTATCCCGATTTGGTCTAGCAAACCCTTACTAGGCTTTGTAGGAGACACTATCGTGCTATTATATTTACTAACTATACCAACATTTGCTGTAATTCTAGCAGGTATTTCATCTAATAGCCCATATGGTATTATTGGAGCAAGTAGAGAAGCATCATTACTAGTATGGTATGAGCTACCTTTCTGGTTCTCTATAGCAACAATTCTTATCCTAACTGGAACTTTAAGTGTTGAGAAAATAGTTAGCACCCAAGCCGCATTAGGCCCTAATATTGTTAGAGCACCTTTAGCTTTCATAGCTTTCATAATAGCTGCTCAAGCAAAGCTTGCCAAAAGACCATTCGATATACCTCATGCTGAAACAGAAATCGTTGCTGGCCCTTATACTGAGTATTCAGGTGTTTTAAGAGGGTTTTTCGAAATAAATGAAGCTTTAAAATGGCTTACAATATCGTCTGTAGCAGCTACGTTCTTCCTCGGATGGCCTATTACAGGAAGCCCTGTATTTAATGCCCTATTGTTCACGGTTAAAGTAGCATTGTTTGCTATAATATTTGCAATAATAGACGTAGTTAATCCCAGGTTTAGAATCGAGCAAGCACATTGGCCTCTATGGGAAGTAGCGTTAATTATAGCACTAATTGACCTTGTAAGAATACTTGCCTGGATAGGTGTGTAGAGATGAAGGTAAATATTCTTAAAGAAGCTGTAAAGTACTTCGTAAAACCAGCTACAGTACCATTTCCAGCTGTTCAACCTCACTTCCCTAAGAAATTTAGAGGCCCGCCAAGATACGATCCTGAAACATGTATTGGATGTGAAGCTTGCGCGCGTGTATGCCCATCTGATGCCATAACGGTTACAATAAAGGATGGGAAGAAAATATTAGAAGTCTGGTTTGGTAAATGCACTTTCTGTGCTAGGTGTGAAGAAGCTTGTCCAGTAGGCTCTATAAAGCTAATGGAAATTTATGGTATGCCTTCACCGAACAAGTTTGATTTCGTCTCTAGAGTAGAACATGACATGGTTAAATGCCGTATATGTGGAAAATACTTTGCCACAGTAAAGCATGTTGAATGGATAATTAAAAATATTAGAGAGAAAATAGGTGAAACTGTTTCAATAAGTGAACTTAAAAATTACTTAATGATATGCCCTGAGTGCAGGCATAAAGTAGAGAATATTCCTAGCCTTAAAAAACTTCTTATGAGAGTTCTGGTTAAAGAGGTGAAATAGCTATGTGTGGGCTACTTTGTAAATTAGCTGCATGGGCTAGGAAGAAGTCTCCATGGATTTTCCACTTACCAGCAGGAGGGCTATGTAATGGATGCGATATTGAAATAGTTGCAGCTTTAACTCCAAGATACGATGTTGAACGTTTCGGAATCTTATTAGCACCAAGCCCTAGACACGCAGACATACTTGTAGTTGCAGGTCAAGTAACTAAGCACACTAGAGAGCGATTACTGAGAGTTTATCAGCAAGTACCTGAACCTAAAGTTGTCGTAGCTGTTGGTTCATGCGCCATCTCAGGTAATGTTTTCGGAACGGAAAACTATCCGCTAGCAGGAACAGTTGATCAGTTCATTCCTGTTGATGTATATGTTCCCGGATGCCCGCCTAAGCCGGAGGCAATAATTTTAGGGATTGTTGAAGCAATAAAGAAGCTTGAGGAGAAAACCAGAAAATCATAGCCTTACTTAAACTACCTTATTTAGTCCGAGAATTCTAGCTAACTCCTTAACCTTACCTCCACCTCCAAATCTGGCCCAAACAGCACATGTTCCCTCGGAAGAAACCATGCATGGACCGTAAGGTCTGCTTGGCGTACAGCCCCTCATAAATAAAGGACAATCCGTAGGTACAGCTTTCCCTAAAGTAACATCACCACATTTACATCCAGGAGGTAAATCTATTGAATAATCTATTTTAATATAAAACATGCTTCTTGAATCATAATTCCTAAACATCCTCTTTAGCTCTAAACCGCTCTTGGGAATAACACCTATACCTCTCCAATCAGCATCAACAACATTAAAAGCTTTTTCAACATACTTCTGAGCTACTACATTACCTTCCCAGCTGTCAACCCTAGAATACTCGTTATACACCCTAAACTTACCCTCTAAATGCTGCTTCAAAATTTCTAATATTGCTAAAAGAACATCTAAGGGTTCGAAGCCTGCAACAACGGCTGGTAAACGGTATTTTTCTGGAATAAATTTCCAAGCTTTAGCTCCTGTAATTGAAGTTACATGGCCTGGCGCTATAATCCCATTCAACGGTATATCGGGCTGGTTTAAAACATAGTCAACTGCCGGAACAGTTAATCTGTAAGCTACAAGAAGCTTAAGGTTTTGAGGAATAGTTCTTAAAACCACATGGCTTGCTACGCTTGGCTGTGTTGTTTCAAACCCGACAGCTAGGAAAACGCATGGCTTATTCTGTTTCTTAGCAATTTTAATAGCATCTAAGAATCCATAAACTATTCTAACGTCACCGCCTAAGCTTCTTGCTTTGGCTAAGCTCATTTTAGTACCCGGAACCTTATACATATCACCGTAGGTTAGTAAGGTTACATTATAGTTTAGAGAAAGCTCTATAGCTTCATCAACTATTCTAGTTGGAGCTATACAAACAGGGCATCCTGGACCAGCTATTAACTCTAACCCTTCAGGCATAAGACTTCTTAAACCATAGTACGTTATTGTGTGTTCGTGGGTGCCGCAAACATGCATTATCTTTATCTTCTCTATACCATACTTTTTCATAACTCTAGGGGCAAGCTTATGAATACCCTTAACGACATCCCTAATTATGCTCAGTTCCCTATACATCCTAACTATTTCATGTATTCCCTTCCTCATAAGCACAAACACTCTACGCTAATCATTTACAATATGTTTTTAACCTAACGAGCTATAAGGTTTTGGAAGAACCAGAGTTAGTAGGGTATTTGCGGAAATGACGTTGGAAACCATAACTTTAGCTCACGGAGCTGGAGGTAGGGAAACAGGAGAAATTATTGAGAAATTCTTCGTCAATGTGTTTGAGATAAAAAGGGTAAGCACAGGTATAGGTTTAGACGACCTTGAAGACTCAGCAACAATACCGCTAAGTGACGGTGGCCACATGGCTTTCACCATAGATAGTTACACTGTAAATCCTATATTCTTCCCCGGAGGCAATATTGGTAAGTTAGCGGCTTCTGGAACACTTAATGACTTAGCAGTAATGGGCGCTAAACCCTTAGCAGTAATGGACTCTATAGTTGTTGAGGAAGGGTTTGAAATTAAACAGTTAAAAGAGATCATAAGTTCTATGAAAAACATTTTGGAAAAATACAATGTAGCACTAATAGGTGGAGATTTCAAGGTCATGCCCAAAGGCCAGGTTGACAAAATAGTTCTAACGATGGCAGGTATAGGCTTAATACCTAAAAATAGGCTAATAAAAGACTCTAACATTAAACCAGGAGACAAAATCATAGTCACAGGCCCCATAGGGGAGCATGGAGCAGCAATACTAATAGCCCAAACAGGTTTAGAAGCAGAAGCACCAACAATAAAAAGCGACTGCTCACCAATAATTGACGCTATTGAAGTAGCGTTTAAAGTTGGAGGAATTCATGCAGCTAAAGACCCCACTAGGGGGGGATTAGCTATGGCGCTAAACGACTGGGCGAAAAAAGCAAAAGTCTCAATAATTATTTGGGAAGAAAAAGTACCATTAAGAGACGAGGTTAGAGCTTATAGCGAAATGCTTGGAGTAGATCCTTTTAGCCTAGCTTCCGAGGGAATAGCGTTAATAACTGTAGATCCAGATAAGGCTGAGAGCATGGTAGAAGAACTTAGAAGAAAAGGCTATAGAAATGCTGAGATAATAGGTGAAGTAAGGAAAGGTAAAGAGGGGTATGTTTTAGTAGAAACAATTAGTGGAGGTTTAAGGATACTAGAACCGCCAATAGGGGAAATTGTACCGAGAATATGCTGAAGGCGAATCCGATGAGTGAAAAGGCTTCAAGAAGACTATTTCGTTCTCGCGTAGACAAAGTTTTAGGCGGGGTTTGCGCTGGTATAGCTGAATACTTCAACATAGACTCAACAATTGTCAGATTAGCTTTCGTAGCTTTCTTCGTAATAAACCCCATAGCAGCAATAATAATTTACATTGCAGCTTGGATTATTATACCTGAAAAACCACTAAAAGGCGTTCTAGAAGAAGTCAAGGTAGAAGGTAAGAAGAGAAAGAGACTTATTTTAGTAGGGCTTCTACTAATACTCGCTGGTGTTATAGGTGCGCCTAGAGTATTAACAGTAATTAGGGACATAACAAACGCTTTACTCATAATTGTTGGTATCCTAATAGTGGTTATAGCGTTACTTAGAAGAGAATAATTAGGAAACTATGATAAAATCATTATTAGGAGAATAATTATCATATAGTAAGTGGAATACCTATACTTCTACTTCATACATTGCTTCTAGAACTTCACGCCATGCTTTAATAGTTTCTTCAGCTTCTTTAGGGTCAAGTTTCGAAATTATAGTTCCAGCATGGACAATAACGTAATCTCCTGGTTTCACGTCTGGTACAAGTAAGCTATCAACTTCTCTTCTTACACCTCCAAAGTCAACAATAGCTGTCATTTCTCTAACTTCAACAACAATTCCTGGAATTCCTAAGCACATAACTTAATGCCTCACCTTGCTTCTCTATGGTTGATATGCAAGTAATAACTTATAAGTTGAACTTAAGGTAAATGTTTAGAGGGAAATATTGGCTTATGGAAAAAATAGCAGTGAGACTTAGAGTTTCAGGAGTAGTTCAGGGAGTGGGTTTTAGACCATTTATTCATAGGATAGCTCGTAGAAGCAACGTGGGAGGTTATGTAAGGAACCTTGGAGGAAGCGAAGTAGAAATTCACGTTGAGGGCACCTTAGATAATGTGCTACTGTTTCTACATCTTTTAGAGAAAGAAAAGCCCCCACCAGCCATAATTGAAGAAATAGAAATAGAAAAAACGGAGACCCAAAACTTTAAAGATTTCAAGATTCTTAAAAGTAGTTTTGAATCAAAACTATACTCAATGATTCCTCCGGATATAGGTATTTGTAAGTACTGTTTAGAGGAAATACTTGATCCTAAAAGCAGGTGGTATATGTACCCCTTTAATAGTTGTGCTTGGTGCGGGCCGCGTTTTTCGATAATGGAGAAGGTTCCTTATGATAGAGAGTATACCTCAATGATAGATTTCCCGCTTTGTAGTGAATGCCTCAAAGAGTACAGCGATCAAAATAATATTAGAAGGTTCCATGCACAGGGAATAAGTTGCCCAAAATGCGGGCCGAAGGTGTGGCTTACAGATAGCAGGGGAGAACTAATACTCTCTAAGAACCCTATTTTTGAAGCAGCAAAACTAATAGATGAAGGAGGATGTATTATTGCGATCAAAGGTATTGGAGGATTCCATATAGCATCTCTAGCTACTGATGATGATGTAGTAATGAAAGAATAATTGAGGCGCTACTATCTCCTGAAAAACCCATAGTACTTGTGCCTAAGAAGGAAAACACTCCTGTTTCAGAATATGTTGCACCCGGTTTAGACACCTTAGGTATAATGCTACCCTATACGGGACTACATTATATGTTGCTAAGCTGGTCCCATGATAAGTTCTTAATAATGACAAGCGGAAATCCTAAAGGAAAACCTATGTGTATTGATGAGAAATGCGCTTTTGAAAAATTATCAAAGTATGTAGACTACTTCCTATTGCATAACAGAAGAATAATCAATAGAGTCGATGATAGTGTTGTTAGATTAACACATGGTAAATTAAC
>NJED01000024.1 GCA_002254745.1 Desulfurococcales archaeon ex4484_217_1 | reverse complement strand
TCTGAAGATAGTGTTGCAGAGATAATGTTGGTTCTCAACTTTAGTAATGCTAGGATTTCAGTTGAGAAAAATAGGTAAGGAAATGCTTGGTGTAAAAGGAGTGCATAATGTGGAATGTATAAAACCCTTACTCAAGAACCTTTTTAATAGATACCTACCATTTTCCTCTTCTATTGTGCGGTGAAAGAGCTTGTATCTTTAGGAAATAAGTTTTGAGAGGGCTTTTTTAGGGACATTAAGAAGAGGCTTGGTGAAGCCAGTAAGATATTCTTATTCTATCAGGGCATGGAAGCTGGAAGAAATATCTTTGAGGATTATAGAAAAATATGCTAAGTCGAATAGAGAACTGCTGGCTCCTTTCGCTGAAGTAGTTAAGGCAGTAGGTTGGGGTGTTGTAGAGTATATCGAGACGGATTTCGCGAGAAAAAATGTTCCTTGTTAAAGTTTATGAGTGTATTGAGCGTGAACTCTGCAAGCCTTCAAAGGAACCTTGTGGTTTCTTTAGTAAGGGTGTAATTGCAGGTCTTTTATCCTTACTGCTTATTTAGAGCTGGTCCTAGAGGGTAAGTTTTAAGAATTTAAGCATTCCATTATTACCTTATTCACCATGGTACAGGCTTTAATTTTAACAGGAAAGCTAGTCTATTTGTTACTATGTGGAGGATTAATGCTACTATTTGGGCAACTATAAAGATTTCTAATGTTAAGGGTGCTTTAGCAACATATAGGGCTAATGATGCACCATATATGAAATCTAATTGGTCTAGTATTGGTGCTGGCTCCCCCCTCTTTAAACCTAGTCTTCTTTTTATGAAGGAGCCTAAAATATCTCCAAATAGAGCTCCAATTGATGCTACTAAACCTAAGATGAGAAAGGCTGTGTTTTGGAGAATAATTGACTCTACGATTCCCGTGTATGTTCCGAAAAACAGGCCTATGGCAAAACCTTCAAATGTTTTTCCATCGCCTAAAATTCTTTTCCCATCAATGAACTTAGCTCCCGTATCTAATGGTGTTCCTTGCTTTAGGAAAACAGGAGTTGCATTAGCAACCATTGCTGGAAGATACAGTTTAAACATATTAAGTATTATGGTTAATGCTTGGTGTAAGCTCAACTATGGTCCCTTCTACTAATTTAAATCTAGTACTTATGTTTTCAAGTTTGCTGTTTAAAGCATGTTTTTCAATAATTAGCTTCCTATATGATCCTCCTATAACCTCTAACCTTATCATTATTGTTGCCCAGTATTCTAAAATACTTCTCGCCGTCGCTTCAAAATCCTCACCGACCTGCTCCATAGATTCTTCGGGAATTACTGCTCTAACTTGTCCCGTAACTATGATAGGGACCTTATGCTTCCTAGCTGCGTAAAGTAAGCAAGCTAATTGCATGTTAATCATATTCACTGCTTCTTCAATACTATCCCATGCCCTCATAAGACCTGTAATACTGTCAACTATTACGAGATCATAGTTGCCGTGAGATATTATTGGCTCCAAACGCCTAGTTATAATGTAGTGTTGCTGCTTATAATCTCTAACAACTACAACATCTATTTTCTCTAAAATCCTATCATCCAATATCCTTTCTACAAAAAGCTCATTTTCCGTACTTATAAAGAATGCCTTGCCTTTAGCTAGAACAGTATTGCATGCTATTCTAAGTGATAAAGACGTTTTACCTGAAGAAAACGGACCATAAATTACTGTTAGCGCTCCCGGAGCATATATGTCAGTAAATTTAATTAGCACTTCACTTACAACCCTAATTGAAGGTATTGCCTAGGAAAACATAAGTTTAATGCCGGAGTCTAAAGCTATGGCTAAGAACGTTATCGGTGTTTATGTGGAGAACCCTGAGATCTTTCAATTTATAATAAGGAAGCTTAAGGAGAGGAGGATCCGCTTTACACTAAGCTTTAATGCTGGAAGACCGGATGTTTACCTCGTTATCACAGATTCACCGTGGAAAATCAAGGGCAAAGCTAAAATATTAATTGTTAGAAACCGTGAGGAAGTAGAGTACGTTGTTGAAAGAGCAGTATTAGCAGTTAAGGGTGCTTTAGTATTTAATTCTTTACTTATAGGTGTAGATCCAGGAGAGAACATAGGATTTGCAGTTATAGGTGATGGAGAATTCATTAAGGGTAAGACATTTAGAAGTATTGAAGACCTTATTAGAGAAATAAAAGACACTATAAGCCACCTTTTGTTTATTAAGTGTAAGGTAAAAGTAGGTTCAAGGAACCGATACTCTGAAAAAATTTTAACTGAAGTATTAAAAATTAGGAAACCGAATGTAACAGTAGAAGTAGTTGATGAAGAAACCGTTCCAAGAACCATACCTAGGTTCGTACTTAAGAACACTAAAATACCTAAAGACGTAATTTCAGCAGTTAATATAGCTTTCGCTAAAGGTGTTGAGGTTACCGGTAATGATGCAGAAAACAATTACCCTAGAGAAAAATAATGTATTAAAAATTACAGGTCCTGCTTCATTTGTTCTAGAGAAAGGCGCTGTAAGAATTTTCGGTTTCAAAGCTAAACCTCCATTCAAATATGTTGTTCCTAGTTACAAGTCATTGCCCCTAGTCGCGTCTGAAAAATCATGTTTAAACATTGTTTTAGGAGAAGGTGCGAGTATAAATGTTGTCGAAAACGACACTATAAATGTTTGGGAGAATTTAGTAGAAAAAGTTTTGAAACTTGAAAAACCGTTGATAATAATAACTATTGGAACAATAGACTCAGGCAAGTCTTCTTTAACATTGCTCATAGCCAATACAGCGGTCAATATGGGGTACAAGACTTCAATAATAGATGCTGACATAGGCCAAGCAGATATAGGACCGCCGACATTTATTACTCTAGGTATTTTAAATAAACAAGTTGTTTCATTAACCGAAGTTAAGCCGGCAACATATTCTTTTATCGGCACTACAACACCTTATCGCGTTATGGACAAGGTTATTGCAGCCATCTTGAAGCTCCTAGCTAAGTCATTTAACTTAAATTCCCAAGTAATAATCATAAATACCGATGGATGGTTTAAGGGTAGGAAAGCTGTAGAAGCAAAACTTCAAACAATATTTCATGTAAAACCTCATGTCGTCTTCATTATTAAGAAAGAAAACTGTATAAACGAAGTAGATGTGTTATTTAAATACCTGAATAGGTTTAATGTGAACGCTATTGTTGTTGAGTCACCTAAGGCTATTAAGGAAAGATCTATTAGTGAAAGAAGAAGCATTAGAGAATACTTGTACTCAAAGTACTTTTACGGGGCTAAAATAGTTGATTTAGACTTAGAAAACCTTGTCATTATGAACTTGGATGCGTTGAAGGGTAAATTCTTTAATTGTAAAGAAAAGGAATTGCTAAAAGAAATACTTAGCTTAAAGCCTGAAATGCAAATACTTCACGCTACAATAGTTAATAACAATTTAATAGTCGTTGTTAAGGGAGGAACAGTTATCGTGGACTCGAATGTTCTGAGAAACATTAAAGAAACGTATGGTCAGGTAAGGCTTAAGGTTCTAAGTGAAAACTGGGAAAAAGGGCTCGTAGTCAGTATCCTTAATGAAAATCTTGAAGAAGCAGGTATTGGATATATTGAGAAAATAAATTTTGAAAAAGGTATTGTAAGAATAAGAACAAACTATGAAGGTGAAATTTGCGGATTAATTGTGGGAAACATTAGGTTAATGTACGATGAAAAAACACATACAGTTAGGGAGTGGGGTAAATGGTCTCTTTAAGCTTGAGAGAATTCTTGAATACTGTAAAAAACTATGTTACTTACGATAAGGAAGTTAGCTGGAATTTAGAAGCTACAAAGATTATAGTGGAAAACGAAGGAAGGCCTGTTCTTTTTAAGAGAATTTCCAGTTCGCAGTATCCCTTAGTTGCTAATGTACTTTATTCGAGAAAGGCACTATATGATTTATTAGATGCTAGATCTGATGAGGAAGTGTATTTGAAATTTCTAAAAGCACTATCGAAGCCTAGAAAACTTTCTAATGGAACAATATATTCCTCCTACACTAAATTGAAACATGTTGACATGTCCTCAATGCCTATTTTGAAATTTTACCCTGAAGATGGAGGTAGATATGTAACCTCAGCTATTGTCTTGGCAGGTGACGGTGAAGGCAACTTTAACGCCTCCGTACATAGGCTTATGCTTGTAAATAAGAACAAATTTGCCATACGTATTGTACCTAGGCATCTCTACTCTATGCTTATAAAGTTTAAAAAGCTAGGCAAGAACATGCCTGTCGTCGTTCTTATAGGAACCCACCCTTTAATCATGCTTTCTTCCGCTTTTTCTCCGCCTTACGGAGTTTACGAAATCGAAGTAGCTAATAGTGTTTCAGGTGGAATTATTAAAGCCGATTACTTGACAGAGCTAAATATCCCTACGCCCCTAGTTTCGGAAATGATATGGGTTGGGGAAATAAGCGCTTTTGAAACACATAGTGAAGGACCTTTTGTAGATATCCTAGGTACATATGATATCATTAGAGAACAGCCCGTTTTACATGTTAAAGAAGTTTGGGTTAGGGAAGAAGCAATTTTTCAAGAGATACTTCCCGGAGGTATTGAACATAAGTTGCTTATGGGATTTCCTAGGGAAGTGGCTATATGGGATGCTGTTAGAAAAGTTGTTCCTAAGGTTAAATCCATTAGATTAACTCCTGGAGGGGCTGGATGGTTACATGCAGTAATTTCGATTGAGAAACAAACTGAGGGAGATGGAAAGAATGCTATACTAGCTGCTTTTGCCGCCCATCCTAGCCTTAAACACGTAGTTGTAGTTGATACAGACATAGATGTTGATAGAGTCGAAGATGTTGAGTGGGCTATAGCTACGAGGTTTAGAGCAGACAGAGACCTTATAGTTATTGAAAATATTAAAGGATCAACTTTAGACCCTGTTTCGGAAAATGGGTTAACAGCTAAAATGGGGTTAGATGCAACAATACCTTTAAGTAAGCTCAAAAAGCTTTTTGAGAAAGCTAGACTAGATTAAGTATGGTTTATACAATGTACTTAACTAGAGAAGAAGAAGCCATCCTATCTGGAAAGCATGGTCCTGAATATCAGAAAGCTATGAAAGCCCTTGTAAAACTTGGAGATGCTCTTGGCGCTGAAAAACTTGTTAAAGTAGTTCACGCACATATCTCAGGAATATCCTATCAAAACATCGGCGATGCAGGCCTAGATTTTCTCGAAGAATATTCTAAGGTTAAGGTTCGAACATATACTACATGCAATCCCCTAGGTTTTGATATGGATTTGTGGAAGGAAATGGGAATTCCTGAGGAATTCTATGCTAAGCAATTAAGAATAGTTGGAGCCCTAAAAAGAATGGGAGTTAATGGAACATTCACATGTACACCATACTATATTCGCAAACCGTTAATTGGCGAGCATTTAGCTTGGGGCGAGTCCAATGCTGTGCTATACGCTAACTCCGTTTGCGGTGCTAGAACCAATCGTGAAGGAGGCCCAAGCACTGTTTTTGCTGCCTTAGTAGGAAAAGTCCCCTACATGGGAGTTCACGTTGATGAAAACAGAACACCGCAGGTATTGATTAAAGTAAATGCGCCATTAAAAGACCAATTATATGCAGGGGTTTTAGGGTATATTGTAGGCACATATGTTAAAGATAAAGTACCGCTAATAAGAAACATTGGAAGGATATCAGATGACATGGTTAAAGCACTGTGTGCGGGCTTAGGTACTTCTTCATCAACACCACTATGTTTTCTCGAGAATATTTCTCCTGAAATTCCAAAGATGAAATTAAAATATTCAGAACTAGAGAAGATTGAAATAGATGCCCAAAGCTTAAACGATGTTATTGAAGCCTACGGAACCCCGAATTCTGCAGATGCTATATTCTTAGGTTGCCCCCATTTCTCGTATGGTGAGATCATGGAGATATATAGGTACATTAGCAAATATAATAGGAAAGCGAAAACACCTATAGTACTTGTTACGTCACGTAGGGTGTTTAAAGAGGTATCCTTACATGTAAAATTATTGTTTGAAAGGAGGAATGTAAGGTTAATCAGGGACACATGTTTTGCCGTATCTCCTTTTAAATATTTAGGTATGAGAAAAGTGCTCACTAACTCTATTAAGCAGGCATACTACTTAAGTAACATTCATGGCGTGAAAGTAGGTTTATGTGAAACCAAAAAGTGTATAGAGGTAGCTTTCGAGGAGAAATAGTTTGGTAATGGAGTTTAAAGGTAGGGGTTTAGTTGAAGGTTACGTTGAAGGCATAGCTCTTGTTTCTAAAGAACCTATCTCATTTTTAGGAGATATAGACCCAGGGACAGGAACTATAATTAGAAAGAACCATGAACTCTACAGTTTAACTATTAAAAATAAGGTATTTGTTTTCCCATACGGTAAGGGAAGTACTGTAGGTTCTTACATTATTTACCGGTTAAGAAAAAATAATGTTGCGCCGAAGGCTATTTTGAATATAAGAAGCGATCCTGTAGTTATTGTTGGCTGTGTAATATCCGATATTCCTTTAGTAGACATGTTACCTGAAAAATTTTTCAAAGAAATAGGAAGCGGGGATAAAGTTATAGTTGATGCATATAAGGGTATAGTAAGAATACTGAAGTGAGGAATAGAGTTTGCGTAGGAAAGGAACTTTAATAGCTATTGAAGGACTTGATGGATCAGGTAAGACAACAATATCAAAAGCCATAGTTAAATGGTTGAGTAACATAGGCTTAGATGCTATGTACACAGCTGAACCTTCAACATCACCTATAGGGGAGCTTATAAGGAGCAAGATTATTCTTGGAGAGTTTAGGAAGGATGCTAGGATAGAAGCACTTCTCTTTGCTGCCGATAGACTATGGCATGTACTTTACGAGATAAAACCTCTACTTGAGAAGGGAAAAATAGTGGTTACTGATAGGTATTATTTTTCATCTATAGCATATCAGGGAGCCTTAGGCATAGATTTAGAGTGGATTAAAATACTTAATAGATTCGTAGTAAAACCTGATCTAGCAATATACATAGACGTTACTCCCGAGGAAGCTCTTGCAAGGAAGAAGAAGGAAGGACTTAAAATTCTTTTCGAAAACCTTGAATACTTAAGGAGAGTTAGGCA
>NJED01000023.1 GCA_002254745.1 Desulfurococcales archaeon ex4484_217_1 | reverse complement strand
TTTTCTCCGAAGACATTTCTACTCTCCAATGAGTCTTCTAAGAAGTGGATATGCTTCTAAAGCTCTCTCGTATGCTATTACCTGGTAGTATTGGTAAATTATTCCCACAGCTAAAAGTATGCCCATTCCGCCGCCGAAAACTCCAAGTATATGGGCTAACGCTGCTATTGCACCAACGATTATTGAGCTTAATAGGGTTAAAGGATAAATGTACCTTGAAAGGAATGCTTCAAGAGCTTTAACTGAACCTAATCTCATTCCAGGAATGTTTAAACCTGATTTAATAAGTTGTTCCGCCTGATCCCTTGGACTCATGCCGCTGACTTCAACCCACATCAGGCCGAACACTATTGCTGCTATAATTAGAAGAACAGTATATACTAGAACCCTTATGGGTTCAGCTATTAAACCTAGAATTCCTCTAGGCGGAGAGAGGTAGTATGCTAAACCACCTGTTGTGACTAATTGATTTTTTTCATTTATGGTGAATGTACCTAAAATGTTTAGGAAAACATTGCTATTGTCGCTATTGAACCTTGACCATATTATTCTAGCGAAAAATAAGTAGTCAGATATGAATATCATAAATAAGAGCACAGGTATGTTCGCAACATAGAGGAAGTTTAGAGGTATTTTAGATCTTATACCTCTATATCTTTGAATAGTAACTGGAATTTCTACTCTAACACCTTGTAAGTATATGAGTAATAGCATGAAGCTTAATGTTGCAACTAAACCTATTATGTCGGGTAGTCCTTGCCTAATAACTATTTCGAGAATATTACCTGTAAATATTCTCGTAATTAGCTCAGGTATTATGCCGAAGTACGTTCCTGCTCCACCTATTGCCGGTGCAATGCTGAACATATCCCATGTAACTGTTTCAGCAACATTAGCTAAGATAAATAAGGAAATCGCACTGCCTATTCCCCAACCTTTCTGCAGTAGTTCATCGAAAAGTAAAACTATAATGCTAGCAATTACAAGCTGAATTATGACAAGAACTTGCTGTGTAGGTGTTAAAGGTGTTCTTAATGCGCCACCTAGATTAGAAACTGCGTATGCTGTTGCCTCAACTATGGCTAAAATTATTGCTAAACCTTTTTGAGCTGCCGTAAATTTCTCTCTTTGCTCAGGATCTGTTAAGTCTAGTTCTATTATTTTTGCTCCTACGAGAACTTCTAAAACTATACCTGCTGTTACAATGGGGCTTATACCTAACATCATTAACGTTCCAGTTCTCATACCGAAGATAAGTGTGAAAACGCTTAGAGCCGATTCAGGGCTAATTATAGCTTTTGTAGGTATACCGTAAAGGTATACGTTACCCATTATAAGGAAAAGAAGTAGAACGAGTCCTGTCCATCCAAATCTCTCATATAGTGATGGTCTACGTTCAGGTTTCTTAACTGAAGGCAGTATATACGCCATTTTCCCTAGAGCATCTAGGAACCCCATTTTCATCATCTGCGCTTGAACTGTGGTTTAGCAGAGGTTATTTCTTAACAATTTCTACTATGCCGCCAGCTTTTTCTATTTTTTTCTTAGCTAATTCCGTTATTAACCTTGTTATTACCTTTAATTTTTTAGTTACCTTCCCTCTCCCCGTAACCTTATTGTAGCCTAAGTCTAGAACGTTCACTGTTATGTATCCTTCTTCAACTTTAGCTAATCCTTCTTTTAGGAGTTTATCTGCTATTTCATCTAATTCTCCAACATTAATTTCCTTAATACCTAGAACGATTTTTTACAACCCAGCTCCACTTATGCTTATGCATACCTGCGGCTCCGAAGCCTCCTCTGCTCCCAGATTTTCTATGCTGACCTATTCTACCGTAACCGTGGCTTCTATTTCCTCTAAGTTTTCTCGATTTTTTCCTTCTCCTTACAACCATTATGTATCGCCTTAAATCATTTTCTTAAGTAGTTCGTTTATCTTTTCTCCTCTATACCCTGTTTCTCCTCCAGCTCCGAAGGGTTTCTTTATTGTTCCTTTAAATCCTCCTCTTGGTGGATGCAATCTAAATACTGGCTTGACTAAGTTAGCTAGTTTGTTAGGCTTCAACTCCCCCTTAAGGAGCTTATCGGCTAGTTCTTCAATACCTCCCGGAAGTTTTAGTTTTTCTTTAACATACTCATCCGTTAGGGGTTTATTGCCAGGTATTCTACCTCTTCCCCTTAGAAGTTTAATTAATGTTTCTTTATCTATTTCTCCCCAAGTTATCCAGTCTTTCACTTTAAACAACATACCTTCTATACCTGGATTATCCGAGTAAACTAGTACACAATGAAATTTCTTATGTAGTCTGAGAAGCTTAAGAGTGTATTCTATATCGTAGGGTGTATCGGGTATTCCTCGAAGTCTAATAACAGCATATAGTGGCATAAACTTTAACCCCTAGCCCAGTCTTCCGGTGTAACTATTTTATAAGTCATTTTTAATGCATTATAAACTGCCATAGCGAAGTTATATGATGTTCTTGTTTCCCCGCGTGTACGTGACCAAATGTCTTTTATACCAGCATATTTCAAAACCTTCTTACCTATATCACCTATAACTAGTCCTGTGCCTTTAGGTGCAGGTTTAAGTATAACTTCGACGCTTCCACTTTTTCCTCTAACTGTAAAGGGTAGGGAATGTGGTTCTCCACAACGGCATTCCCAGCTTCCGCAGCCTCTTTTAACAGGGATTATTTTTAGTTTAGCATCTTGGATTGCTTTCTGTATTGCGAAGCGAAGTTGTCTAGCTTTTCCTGCACCAATACCTACATAGCCGTCCATATTCCCTATAACGACTATTGCTTTAAACCTTGTTATTTCTCCCGCATCTGTTTGTTTTTGAACAATACCTATGTCTATTACTTCATGTTTTAAATCGGGCATAAGGTAATCTACTATTTCTGGCTCCGTTATTCTAAGATTTGATTCAAATACTTCATCCAGTGAAACTATTTTACCTTCCTTAACCATTCTACCTACTTTAGTTCTAGGCTGCCATTCTTCAATTGAAGGTAGGGAGCTTGTGCTCATAGTTTACCACGTTTAACTAGATTTTTCACCTTTTAAAACATGGAAATATTGTGAGAAGTGTTTAGCATAGAATTCAGGGTTTTCTTCACGTAAGGTTTTAGCCCACTTAGCTATATGTTCTCCTCTAATACGATCCTCTGATGGAAGTATTTCAGGACTATGAGGAATTTTTAAACCTGCATCCAAAGCCCCCTTAAGCACCGCGAAAACTCTAGCACCTTTTATTGCTCTATGTAATCCTATGTCGAGTATTACTTCTGCTACACCTTTTTCTCTAGCTCTTAAACCAGCTAGTAACCCTGTTAGATATGCTGCAGGAGTGTTATCTGTAGAAGCTTTCCACCCGTAAAGTTTCCTCAATTCTATGCTGTGAGCAGAAGTTAACACCATATCTCCTTGTGGGGCAAACTTTACTATTTGAGCTATAATGTATCTCAGAGTTTTTCTAGCTACTAATCTTAGCTTCTTAGATAAGACCATACGGTAGCGCTTATAGTAGTTTGTTTTTCCTTCTCTTCTTCTCCTATACTTTACCTTATACCTTGGCCCCCTAGCCATACTTAATTCACATCCTTTCCTCCACTAATTCCTTAATGTAGTTTCTAAGTTGAGCAACAGAGTCGAAAACTCCACCCTTAATTAGCCTGTACATTTTCCTGTATTCTTTCGATGTTATTATTTCTCTCTCCTTAAACTTCTTAAGCTCCTTCCTTAGAGCCCTAACTTTCATCATCCACTGTTCCTTTCTAGAAACCTTAGAGTACTTACCGCCCTTCCTATGGCCAGGACCTCTTCTTCTACCTTTCTTCCTCTTTACATGCCTTATTCTCCATCTAGCTCTGCTATTGGAATGTTCGGGTTTAGCTCTTATTATCCCATCTTTAATGAGCTTCCTAATATCCTCCTTAGTTATTGCCGCTTCTACTCTGTCATAAGCTTCAGGGTCAATCCATACTCTACTTTCGCCTACGCCTAGGATCTCTGCTGCTAACCTTTTCTGTAAGCTTAAGTCCATTTCCTACCACCTACGGGTTAGCCACCTTTACTCCGAGTTGTTTAGCTTTCCCAAGTATTTCCGCTCTTTTTCTTTTACCTACAGTTGAGGCTATGTATACTATGTCTTTCTCCTTATCAACTTTTTCTAGTTCTTTAACGTTATGCACTATGACTATTCTTCTACCTGTTGGATGAAGTCCTCTCGCAAGTTTTGGTCCACGATAGCCTATGGAAACCACGGGAGGATATCCTTTAAGCTTTTGCCTCATCTTATTATCTATTCCCCTAGGCTTCCTCCATACTTCATCGAATTTTGCAAATTTCCACCATAAATGCCTTAAGAACCTAGGCCTCTTCCTATTCATTAAGTTTCTCAGTTTCAATAGTCTCTTAAACTCACTTTCACTCATGCTACTCCTCCTCCATTACTCCTTTTTCGTAAATATATATTCCATCCATGAAAACTCTTGGATCATATTCTTTAACCCTAGCTGCTCTCTCAATATTTGCTGCTGTTTGCCCTACATGCTCGATATCTATACCTTCAACAATTACGTCATCGCCTTCAACCCTAACGGTTACGTCATCCCCGTAGATTTTTGTTATTCTTGGAGCTTTTTCACCTAGGAAGTTTTCAATAATAATTCTTTTTCCCTGGACTTTAACTGAAATTGGGAAGTGTGAATAAACTATTTTAAGCTTATACCTGTAGCCCTTAGTTACACCTGTAATCATGTTTCTAATGTGAGAAGCTATCGTTCCTATACATGCTTTAACTTTTCTATTAGCAAAATATGTTTCAACAACTATTTTCTTATTCTCTTTTCTCAAAAGCACCTGTCGTATATGTGAGAAGTCTTTTATAAGCTCTCCCTTAGGACCTTTAACCTTAACTCTCATACCTTGTATTTTTACATCTACATTATCAGGAACCTCTACCTCTTCAGCATAATGTAGTATTTTAGACATCGTTAAAGCACCTTTAAACGGTGTTACTAGTAAATGTAAGCTAAAACTATTCCTCCAATTTTCTTAGTTATTGCTTCCCTGTGAGACATAACTCCTTGAGAAGTAGACAATACGATAACTCCTATATCTCTTGAAGGAAGATATTTTCTAAGCCATTCAGGCATTTTGAGAAGTTCATGATACCTAACTGAAATGCGGGGTTTTATAACGCCGCACTTATTTATTCTGCCTAGAAGTTGAACTTTTATTTTTCCCCATCTACCATCATCTATGTACTCGAATTCGCCAATATAGCCCTCTTTCTGAAAAACTCTTAGAACATTAGCTATGAGCTTAGAGGCAGGCATAATTACGGCTTCTTTCTTACCCCTAACTTCATTGTTCATTATTGTTGCTAGTGCATTAGCTAAAGTATCCATCATGACCATGCGAAACCACCTTAATTGTATTTTCTGAAACCTATATTAACGGCTACTTCTCTGAAGCATTGCCTGCACAGGTATAGTCCGTAACGCCTAATTATAGGTCCATGAGATCCGCATCTAACACAGACCCTGGACCCTTTACCATATTTCCTTACTTTCGGTAACTTGTACTTTGCCATGTTCTACACCTGCCTTAAATTATAGTTACACCAAACTCCTTAGATATAAATTCTATTGCTTCCTCTTTTGAAACCCTATGTCTTAGGGGAATATGTGATCTTGCTCTCCTTCTACGCATAACACGGAATCCAGGTCTTTCAATAGTTACACAAACATCCATTCCAAAAATACCTATTTCAGGATCGTATTTTACACCTGGAATAGAGATGTGTTCTTTAATACCTAATGCGAAGTTCCCAAATTTGTCAAAGCTTGAAGCCTTAATTCTCCTGCCTACAGCATCTAATGCTTTATTTAGGAAATCTATTGCTTTCTTACCTCTTAAGGTAACCATTACGGCTATGTTTTCCCCTCTATGAATGCCGAATTCTTTAATAGTTCTCCTGGCTTTTCTAGGGACAGGTTTTTGCCTCGTAAGCGTTTCAAGAACTTTAGCTGCTTTCTGTAACCTATCTCCACTACCACCTACGCCGATATTTACAGTTACCTTGGCTATTCTAGGTTTTAACATAGGGTTTTTCGCCCATTTTTTCTCGTAGCTTACCATTACCATGCACCCTCAGGTAAGCTTGTTTCAGGCTTATCCTTCCCTATAACAAATATGTAGTCTTGTATTGTTTGGAACCTATCTCCATTTTTATCTTCTAACGTTACGATGTTTCTTCTTCTCTTAAACATTTCAGTTATTTCAACTATTCTCCCAACTCTACCTACGTTTCTACCATCTGTTACTATGGCTATTGAACCTAATTCGAACCTATAATGGTCAAGTATTTGCTGGTCTGGTATACTTATTTTCAATACATCGAATGTTTTATAAACGTCTTCCTCAGGGTTTGTTGGGTCTGAAACTTTAACCAAAATATTTCTTCCATCATGTAGGTTTAGCTGTATATGTCCTCCTTTAACTGTTGTTTTATTCTCTATTCTTACGAGCTTATACTTTGCTTCTTCAGGGCTTATTTCGTGAAGAACCATATATTTTACAGGGTAAGGTATTACTCTATAGAATTTGTTTATTTTAACTATTTCTAGTACATCCATTAAACCTACAGGGTACTTGTAATTCCTTCTAACCCTGCCATCAACTTTTATTTGTCCTTGAGCGATAATTTTTCTTGCTTCCCTAGCTGTTTTAGCGTAGCCTAATATGTCTCTAACAATTATTAGTAGCGGTAAGCATCTCTCTATAGGGTGAGGTCCTGGGCTTGGCTTAACAACCCAATGCCATTCTTTCCTAAGTATGGGCCAGAAAGCTGGTGCTATATGTCTTGTTAAATGTTTTGAACCACCCATTTTACCCATGTTTAACTGACCTCTTCAATCCCTTTCCTTCTTTCAACAATTCTCTTTCTAAACCTGTCTGACAAATCTGCTTTAGTTATAACAACTTTGGATGGATGTATAGGGTAAAACCTTTCAGTTCCATCAGCTTTCTTTATTGTTACACCTTCAACATATATTCTCACCTTCTTATAATCTACTCGGACAACTTTGCCTTCATGCCCTCCCCAGTCCCCTCTTACAATCTTAACGGTATCTCCTCTCCTAATGGGCAATCTTTTTATGCCATGTTTTGCCTGAAGTTCTTCAGATAAAGGAGCGTTAAAGAACTTATGCCTTATATGTAGAGGTGCGTTGAAGAAGCTTTTTCTCTGTTTTCTAGGCTGCTTCGATTTTGATAACCCCATTTTACCACACCTTAAACTATTATCGTTGCTAATTCCGCTATTTTAGGCCATCTTTCAGCAGCTTCCTTGGCTACAGGCCCTCTTATTTCAGATCCTTTAGGTATTCCCTCAGGAGTTATTATTACGGCTGCATTATCTTCGAAAACTACCCTAACACCATCAGGTCTTCTATAGGGCATTCTCTGTCTCACAATAACTGCTCTAACTATTTGTCTTCTCATCTCAGGTGTTCCCTTTTTAACAGAAGCTATAACTAAGTCTCCTACGGAGGCTTTAGGCAGTCTTCTCAGCCGAGACTTATAGCCTGGAACTCCAATAACCATTATTTCCCTAGCACCGCTGTTGTCAGTTACTCTAAGCATAGTGCCTACCTGTATTCCTGCCGAAATGGCTCTGCGTGTTTTCTCTCCGCCACCTGCTTTCCTAATCCTCTTAACCATTGCTTCTAGCCTCTTACTCCTCTTTTAATCACCTGAACTACTACGAATGATACGGTTTTGGATATGGGTTTTGTCTCAGCTATTTTTACTAAGTCTCCTTTTTTAGCGTTTATGCAGGGCGGGTTATGGGCCGGTATTTTGCTTCTACGTCTCTCATACCTTCTATATTTCCTAATAAACCTCAAATACTCTCTTTCAACAATAACCGTTTTATCCATCTTATCGGAAACAACAACGCCCTCTAAAACTATTCCTCTAACAGATAATGTACCGTGAAATGGGCAGTTAGGGTCATTGCATTCCCTCCCCGGAGGCTTTACCCCGGGTATTCCAATATTTTTTGCAGGCATTCATTTACCACCTTTTTCTTGAAACTATTTTCTTAAGTCTTTCTTCAGGTCTACCTACAATTCTTGAACCATCAACTATAACTTTTAAGTCGCTAGGCAGAGTAAACATAAACTTGGATATATGTTTTAAAATTTTCTTTTCACCCCTCCCTGTCTGAATAATTAACGCATTGTATGACTCATTTACAACCTTACCTTCTAATCCAATGTATGTTTGGGTTGCTGAATCGATCACTTTAGCGTATAAGCCTATAAGTTCATGGTATATGATGTTTCTAGGAGAATGCTTCATTTCCTTTTTCACTTCCTCTTTCTACCTTTTCTTCTTAATTCTCTAAGCTCTTCTTCTCTATTTATTGTCAATATTCTAGCTATAGTCTTTCTTATAGCCTTAATTCTTCCAGGACTCTCTAATGTGCCTAATGCTGCTTGTGTTCTAAGCCTCCTTAGCTCTAATCTTAGCTCCTCTAATTTCTTCAGTCTTTCTTCCTTAGACATTGCTCTTATGTCTCTAGGTTTAAGAGACATGGCTACGCACCTTTACCTTCTACTTGTTGAGCTTGCTGCAGTCTTTCAGGTGTTTTTATTTCTATATAATCTAGGGGTCTCAATGGCTTAACAATCCTAACCTGTATTCCGTAAACGCCCGGTTTAAGTAGTGCATGGGCTACAGCTCTTTCAACCATCATTGATGCTTGCTCACCTGTCCTATAGATTTTGCCTGCACGATATTTTTCATACCGTGCTCTTTCGCTAGTAAGTTTACCGCTAATAATTATCTCCGCTCCTAAAGCACCAGCTTCCATAATCCTTCTTAAGGCAATGAAAGCTGCTCTTCTGAAATGATATCCTCTTTCAAGAGCTACAGCTAAGCGGAAAGCAACAATTCTAGCTGAAAGATACGGGTTTTCAACGGAAGTAACTGTTATTTGCGGGTTTTCTAGTCCGAATTTTTTCTCAAAAATTTGGGCTAACTGCTTAATCATAGAACCTCTTCTACCAATAATTACAGCTGGTCTTTCAGCGTAAATTACAATCCTAGTTCCTAAAGGTGTTTTCAGAATATCTACGCCAGCATATCCTGCCCTGTAGAATTCTCTTGCCAAATACTCATCGATTTTTGTTTTAATTATTCCTTTTTGAACAAAAAACTTCTTAATATTAACCATAAGCTTAAACCTCCATAACAGCTATTTCAATATGGGTATACTTCTTAAACCAAGGAGTAGATCTCCCAAAAGCTCTTGGAGTATACTTTTTAATAACAGGTCCTTTCTGAGCTGCAGCATGGATTATCCTTAACCTATCAGTATCGAGTCCCTTATCTACTGCGTTGTTTTCGGCATTTTCTAAAACCTTAAGTATTTCCTTAGCTGCTTTAACGGGGTATCGTCCAGCAGGCCACTTCCACCTTTCCAAACCCCTATGATGAGCTACTTTACCGTGGTACCTACGGTATGGTATTGGCTGTTTTTTCTCAATAACTGTCTTTAATAACTCCTTAGCTTCTTTAAGCATCATACCCTTAATTGTCTTACATATTTCACGAGCTTCCTTAAGTGAAATAGGCAAATCTCTACCACTAGCTAACGCTGTTTTCTCGGGGTCTAAGTTTTTAATGGAGTATTTCCATGA
>NJED01000074.1 GCA_002254745.1 Desulfurococcales archaeon ex4484_217_1 | reverse complement strand
TAACTTCTTCTCTTTCTTTAGCGACGAAATTTAAGAATAGCTACAGCAATGATAACTACTACACCTATTATTATTGCCCATAGCAAGTACTCGTAAGGTACAGGCATCGTTGTAGGAGCTGCTGTAGGGGTAGGAGAAGGTGTAGGTGATGGTGATGCTGATGGTGATGCTGTTGGTGTAGGTGAAGGAGTTGCAGTTAGTAATGGTAGAGCGTAATCCACCGATATTTCTCCCGGCTCAAAAGCTATTAGTAGTTTCTTACCTTCGACCTCTTTTATAGCTTTAGGTGTACCTATAATATCTAGTATTGAGGTTCCTTTCGGAAATAATATGTTAACAGGCTCCGTAATTACTATTTCTACCTTAACATGTACTGTGCCATCATAGCTTACGTCAAGAGTTTCTGTTACTACATATGTCTGAGCACATAGAGGTTCCATGAACACTATAAACAGTATTAACGTAAATACCGCTAGTTGAATAAATAACCTTTTTGACACCCTATTCTTCAAGGTCTTTTACCTCTTCATCAATCTAGAAATACATGAAATGAAGATAATTAAACTTTCCCAACTAGTAATTTCTCTAAAGCATCAATTATGTGTTCTATGTCTTCCTTACTTATCATGTAGGGTGGTAAGTATCTTAAAACGGTTTCGCCAGCTCTAACAGCTAATACGCCGTAGTCTTTAAGCCTAATTGCTTCTTCCTCGGGGTTTCTTCCGAAATCAACACCTAACATAAGTCCTAGTCCTTTAACCTTAAAGTTCAATTTCATATCTTTAATAAGTTCAGTAAGTTTTTTACTAAGTAGGTCTCCTTTGGTAGCAGCTTGTTCAGGCACATTTTCGCTTAATAGCACGTTAATTGCTGCAGAAACGGCAACGCAGGCTACGGGGTTTCCTCCATACGTTGTTCCATGATCTCCTATTTCAAGAGACTCTGCTACTTCACTACAGGTAACTACAAAACTTACGGGGTATCCTCCTCCAACCGCCTTACCTGCTACTAGAATATCTGGTTCAACGTTGTAATGCTGAAAAGCCCATATTCTTCCGGTTCTTCCGAAACCGCACTGAACTTCGTCAAATATTAACAGCGTGCCTGTCTCCACTGTTCTTTCCCTTAAAGAAATTCTCTTGTAGCAACATTTATACCTCCTTCACCTTGTATAGGTTCAACAATTACAGCTGCTGTTTCCTCATCAACTACCTTGTCTACGTCTTCAACATTATTGAACCTGGCGAAAACCACTCTTGGAATTAGCGGTTGATAAGGCTCTCTGTATTTGGGTTTCCATGTCACCGATAGGGAACCCATTGTTCTGCCGTGAAATGCGTTCTCAAAAGCAATTATTTTCTTCTTCTTACTTGCTTTTCTAGAGAACTTCAAAGCAGCTTCAACAGCTTCTGTTCCGGTACTTTGGAAGAATACGTAACTAAGTTTCTTAGGCAAGATTTTGCTTAGATCCTTAAGTACTTTATCCCTAGCATCATTGTTTATAGAATACGGTATCATCATTAGCTTATTTAATTGTTCAACTATAGGTTTCACAATCTTAGGATTGCAATGCCCTAGAAAGGCGGCACCGTAATTTGTATGGCAATCTAGATACTTGTTGCCCTTATCATCCCAAACATACTGCATATACCCTTTGACAATTTTTAATCCATACTTCCTGTAAACATTAATTATCTTTACTTGGTTCATGAAAATCACCTATCGATCTAACATAAATTTCAAACATATGCATGTACATAAGCTTTCCTTATAAAGTAACTATAACTTCAATACTGGAACTTTACCAAACATCTTAAGCTCGACTATCGAGCCGGAATCAGCTGAAACAGGTATAAGCCTTAAACCTAGGCTTCTACCTTTAACTTCAGCTAGTGACTTCAAATCCAATATTAACTTGGCAATGACCTTATAGTTTAGAGGTTTAGCTACAGGCACCATATCTAGCCCGGAAACGCAAACTGAAATGTAGGACAGAAGATCCTTTATTCCATATCTTCCTTCAATAGCTCTAACTTTCAGTAAATTATCTTCAGCTAAAGGTAGCATTATTTCGTTGAAACCCGTAGTTCTAATACCTGTTTTCACCGCTGTTTCTCTAATTAAGCCCATAATTCTACTTATGCCCCAATGTGTCCCATATTCTCCAAAACAACTACCAGAAGCTAGCTCCACCACTTCTGCAATACTTAATTCCATCCATGGGCTCGGTGAAGTATCTACACCGAAATAGTTTATACTGGCTTCTTTAGAGAACTTAATGCCGTAATCCTCGGTTTCTTTAAATACTTTAATTAGTTCCGATAATACCCCATCTTTAATAGCGGTTTTGAGCTCATTAATTATAAAGGGGGTTAATGCTATTCCTTCGGTAGATAACATGTTCTTAGCCAAAGGAAAGTAGGGTGTGATAAGTTCCGGCCCTACATGTATAGCTAACTTTGCTCCCGCAAATCCCTCAATACTATCGTATATCTTAGAAACTCTAAGCGCCTCATTAGCATTATCTACTTTTATGCTAGCAAATATCTTCTCATAATTTTCTAAAATACTAGCTAAACTAGTTATTCTAGGATCTTCCTCCTTCAGATGTATGGTTGAAACAAAGTCTATATCATATATTTCGGCAAGTTCCTCAACAAACTTAGCGACATCCTCAAGGTTTACACTGTGCGGAGTATAGGGTAGAGCTATCCTAAAAGACCATAATTTTACACTATATTTTTTCAAGAATAAATCTAAAGCTTCCCTAAACCTAGAAAACCTTTCCTCTAAGTAGTTCTTGAATTCGTTGGTACTCCATTTTCTAGGATTTAAGAAGCATGTTAATGCCCTAATGTGGTTCATTTTGAACACCTAGGGTCTTAAATTGTTTAATAAGGCCAACATGATGGAACAACACCAAACCCTTTTTGATATCACTAATTAAGGCACTTAAGACTTCTTCAGCTTCTTCACTGACCTCCTCCTGTACTTTTCTACCATGTTTTCTTAGGACTAAGGAGTCCCTATATTTAGAGAGTAATTCTAAATATGCTGATATTATAGCTAAGTTCCAGTTTCTAAATATAGATAGATACTTGTCTATAGCGTGAAACCCTTCAATGACTGTTTTGAGCCCGGAAATACAGTTTTCAGAAACAATATCCCATGTGGAAGAATGTTTCCAAACGTACCATAGTGTTTTCTTATTTTCCTTCAACTTCTCTTCAAAAAACTGATCAAAAACATCAGGTATCGGTGCTTCGACAACTCTACCTAGATATGATGGGTTAGCTGCCCTTATTGCCTTGTAAAAGAATATGGCATCCTCAATTGTAGTTTTTTCAGCTATTCGTGTAGCCCATAAGGAAACTTCCTTGGGATCATAAGTTTTAGAAAGAAGTTTGGTGCAAATAAGTGCAGGTACTTCAATAGAAAATATGGTTGAAGTGCCTAGGTTCGTGTTTCCACCAATATACCATTTTTTAGCATAACTAACACATTCGAAAATGAATTTTCCAATGTCTAACCCGTTTACTTCTCCCTTAGTTACTTTATTATATGTTCTACTAGCGAGATCTATAAGTGGTTTGTGCATTGAAGCAGCGCTTACGACAAAGTGTTCGTACTTTGTATCTGGGAAATCATGGTATCTATGAACATTCCCGGGTTTAGGTGTAGCTGTAACTTCTAGAAGAACGGAAGAGATAGCCGCAGTTACAATATCGTGTATTATGGACATTTAATATCACATGGAAAACTCTGTGGAGAGCGTTTAAACAGTTTTCCTTTAAGACTGCATAGTTATATTACTATGTTGTCTCCTGTCCTTTCATATAGGAAAACGTTGGGTGCTAATTGCTTAAGAAAGCTACTTATCTGCTTTAGTATTTCAATATTTCCACGTAAATGCATAGGCACCAAAAGCTTCGGGTTAAAGGTTTTACAGAGTTTTCTTAAACCACCATAGTCATTGCATTCTACACATAGGTTAGCAAATAGGATATCAAGATTACTTACATTTCGTCTTAATTCTTCAACTACCTTACTAAATATTTGCCATATTATTTGTCTTAATTCTTCAACTACCTTACTAAATATTTGCCATATTATTTCGTTAAATTCTTTAGGTAATGAAGGTCTTCGCCAATCCGAATTATCTCCTGCAAACTTTGAGACTATCTATCTTTAGGAAATATGAGACGCCTAAATCACTGCTTCCTAAAACCTTAATCAGAATACCGTCTAAGCTTAGTTCGTCTCCTTCACTAACTATCTTACATTGCTTTCCTACATCGCTACAAGCATCACTTACATCCCTAGATACGATACACGTAAACTTTTTAGCATAATTCTTTAGTTTCAGGAATTCCTTATTGCGCACAATATTTCTAATAAAATTTCTCGCTTTTTCATCCAGTAGCTCAGAATAATCGAAAACTAGCACTTTACTATTAAACATTAGCGCAAAACAACTATGAAAAACATATACTATCTTTACATGCATTAGTCATCACCATTGCTGGCTGAATTAGCTATTTCTTCTAGTTCCTTTAATGCTTCAGAAATTATTTTCTCAATGTACTCTAAGTATTCCCTATTCGATGTAGAATGTTTTATTATGTATTTGCAATGCATTAGCCTTTCTATAAGTTTCTTGAGTTCTCTTTTTAACTTTAATCTCTTGAAAGGTTTAATTTTAGTATAGTAAATTAAAGCTTCGATTATGGCTGGAAAAGCTCTGTTAAACGTTCTTGGAATACTTCTTTTGATAACGACATTTATGGGTTTACATATCGCCTTAAATTTCCCATTTACTTCTTTTAGGCTCAATAATTCGCATTCTATGTATGCATCAGCTGATGCAATATGGGGTATGGGGAATTTGCTGGATGGTTCGTATAGTTCTTCATTAGAACGTTTTTTGAAAACGCACTTCATAAAGACGCTTACATCGTAGACTATGTTTATTGTTAAGTATTTTTTCCTTCTAAGAGCATTTAAGGTTCTTGCTCCTTCATATATGTAGAAATATAAGTTGTCATTTTCTAGCCTTACACCCATTGGTGCGCAATTCCATATACCATTCGAAATTTCTGTTACAACTATGGTTTCCGAGAAGGTAGTAGGGCTGAACCCTAGTTCTCTAAGTATTTTCAAAGTTCTAACCTTCACTCTCCCGTTAGCTTCCTTAATCTTCTTAGCGCTCTTAACTTCTCTCCATCACCAATCCTAGCTCTATAGACTATTTCCTCTAAGTTTTCAACAACTTCTCTCATGACCCTACGATTGACAGGATAGGGTATTCCATCTTTACCTCCAACAGCGAAGGCGTACTTGAAGGGATCGTATGGGTGGGTTATAGGGTCATTCCATGATGGTGGCTCATTATATATTAAATCTGAGACCAGGGCTAGAGCTCTAATTACTGATGGCCCTACACCTTTCTGTATAAGCATTTCCTCTACGGTTCTGGGTTGTACTTCATAAACTTTCCCTAAAACCTTCATTATTTTTTCAGCACTTGTAAGTGGCGCATAGTACACTAGCCTTGGCTTGAAGCTCACCATTGATATTGAAGCTTTTGACATGTTAATCCATGAAGTAATCTGGTGTTGTCTTTTCAGTATTCTTAAAGCTTCAAGGTATTGCGTAATGAATTTCCTAGGATTCTCTCTGGCTAGGTCAAGTATTGTTTTTCTAGTTTTTTCAACCCCTTCATCTATTAGGTTCAACGATGCAGGGTTTTTCTTCCCAGCAATTGCGGTATGTGGTTTCCTAACAAAACTTTGTATGTTCTTGGAAAGCCAGTGATATCTTCTAGCCATTCCTATATCAACGTTCATGCCTTGCTGAACTATAGCCCAAAGCCCAGTATTTGAGAGAATCATTGAATGATGATATAGCGTGTAGCCATCTTGAAGCATTGCACTATCAACTTTAGCTGAAAGTTTAGAAGCTTTTACGAGTTCTTTTTCAATAGAAGATGA
>NJED01000002.1 GCA_002254745.1 Desulfurococcales archaeon ex4484_217_1 | reverse complement strand
CTCTGCCCTGGTGCTATTTCTGCTCCTGGTCTTGCAAGTATTTTAACCAGTATTTCCCCTATTTTCACGTTTACAATCACGTCTTTGCCTAAGGGTTCTACTACGTACACTTTTCCTTGTATTGTATTTGGTAATTCTTCTTTGATTATTTTCGCGTTTTCCGGTCTAAAACCCATTATTACTTCTGACGTTCTTGAAGAAACCAGTTCCCCTATTTCGCTTGGTAGCTTTAATTTAAAATGCTCCGAGTCAAAATAGTATCCCCCATTAACCTCCCTAACGGATCCCTCAACGAAGTTCATCGGCGGTGACCCTATGAACCCTGCTACGAAAAGGTTTGCTGGCTTATTGTATAGTTCCGATGGTTCAGCGTACTGTTGTAGTCTACCTGCGTTCATTACCGCTATTTTGTCTGCCATGGACATTGCTTCTACTTGGTCGTGGGTTACATAGATTGTTGTTACTTTAAGTTCTTTCTGAAGTTTCTTCAATTCAGCTCTCATAATCACTCTTAGCTTAGCATCTAAGTTGCTCAGCGGCTCATCTAGGAGAAGTACGTCAGGTTCTTTAACCAACGCCCTACCCAATGCTACTCTTTGCTGCTGACCTCCGGAAAGCTGGCTTGGTTTTCTACTCAACAATTCCTCTATTCTCAATAGTTTAGCTACCTGTCTTACCTTGCGGTCTATTTCGTTTCTAGGTACTTTCTTAAGCCTCAGCGGGAAAGCGATGTTGTCAAAAACTGTCATGTGTGGGTAAAGCGCGTAGCTTTGGAAAACCATTCCAACATTTCTGTCTCTTGGAGGAAGCCTTGTAACGTCCCTATCGTCAAAAAGTATTCTGCCCTTAGTTGGCTTATATATTCCAGCGACCATTAGGAGTGTTGTTGTTTTACCGCACCCTGAAGGACCTAGAAGCGCTACAAATTCTCCATCTCCTATTTTAAGGTTTAAATCAATTACTGCCTTTACTTTCCCGAAAAACTTACTCACATTATCCAATGTTACTTTAACCATACATATTTCACCTCTTAATGCCACCAACGTAAATTCTTAAGAGAAGCTTCTGAGATGTACTGAAGAATATGATTGTGGGTATTGCGTAGAATAAGCCTAAAGCCGCAAGCATACCCCAGTCTATGAACTTGTATTCTCCAATCATATAGTATATGAGCACAGGTAAAGTATAGTATGCTTCATCTTTAACATAGGTAAATACTAGTAGGAATTCAGACCAGCCTGATAAGAATGAGAATATAGATATTGCGCCTATTCCTGGAAGAACTAATGGTAGAATTACCGTTCTCCAAGCTTTCCACCTAGTACATCCATCAACCAAAGCCGCCCATTCAAGATCCCATGGTATAGCATCAAGAATCCTTTAATAATCCATGTTGCCATAGGTATTTCTAAACCAGCTTTAATTAGTATTATGCCGACCAGCGTCATTATGCCCTTACCGTAGAGCCCAAGATGGTTCAGAATTACAAATAAAGCTATTAGCAGTATGATGCTTGGAAACGCATGTAACGCTATTATTTAAACGTGAAATCTGAGGGTATAATGCCTAAAATAACCTTTCCACTAAAACTTTGTACAGCAAGCCATAGTATCATCGTCCATATGGGTATTAAAGGTACAACAGCTACTATGATTACTACTATGTACTTCAATATGTTAAGTATAAGTGCCGTACCTCCTACCGGAAATAACCTGTCTTTCACACCCATGCTTACACCTCTATCCTACTAGGCTCCATGAGTCTTCTAAACCCGAAGAGCTTAAAGTACAAAACAATGAGAACGACACCCGTAATTACGAGTATTAATGATAGTGCTGAAGCATAGCCGTAGAGGTGTTCTTCAGCAGCAAACGCTTTACTATAGGAGTATAGAGACCAAACCATTACTTTTGCTGCTCTAGCTATTCCAGCATATCCTCCTCCCCCGCCTGAACCCCATATCATTAAAATGTATTCGTATGAGCTTAGTAGGCTAAGTGTTTGCCATGAAATAACGAAGAGCATTGGCCACTTAAGTAAGGGTATTATTATATGTCTTGCTACTTGAAAGTCTGAAGCTCCATCAACCAATGCTGCGTTAATTATATCTGTGGGTATGGATTTTATCGCTGCAGTGTATATGATCATTCCAAAGCTTGCGCCAACATATCCGTTAACCATGATCATAAGTAGTTGCGAGTAAGGCGGTGTTAGGAGCCAACTTTCAGGGAGCCATGCTTCAGGAACTCCCACTATCTTAAGTAGGGTATTTAGCATCCCATATTTTGGATCTATAAACCAGTTCCATACTAGAGCATATATTATTCCAGGCATAATTCTAGGTATTAACCATGAAACTCTTAGAATCATAGATAAAACCTCGTTCCTGATAAAGTATGCTATTGCAATTGAAAGAACAAGTGCAAAGATAGAATTTATAGATAAGACGCTTAAAACATAAATTGCTGTTATAGTTAGTGCTTCAACAATGTAAGGGTCTTTTGCAAAGAATATTTTATCAAAATTTTCCAGCGTAAAATGCACTTTCTCTGTAAAGAAGTTTCTTACAAAGTCAAGGAAGTTCTTAGAGCTAAGATCCGTAAATCCTAAATAAACTGTTAAGAGAACAGGAGCTATCCACGAGAAAACAATCATTATTAGCATTGGAGCGAGGAAAATCCAGGGCAACACTTTCCTACTTATTTTCAACACCATTGGAAACACCCTTCGATAGATAATGTAGATAGCCTATGGTAATGCTACTTCGAATTACAAGTAAGGGAGTATTGGGGGAAAGCGTTAGAGTTGCTTGAGTAAATAAAAAATAGTACTTGGATTTAAATTTTAGTCTCTAATTATTAGTTCGTCACCTAGTTCAGCCTTTAATGTCTCTACCATTTCGTCTAGTGCTTCTTCGGGTGTTACTTCTCCCTTCTCAACCTTAGTTATTGCAGTTATCCAAGCATCCTTGTATGCTCCCCACTTTGGATGTAGTGGTTCGAACGAAGTGTATTCTAGCATGTAGGCAACTTCTCTGTGGAACTTTGACTGCTTATAATATGGCTGTTCCACGGTAGTTGACCTTACTGGCAAGTGTCCGCTGTCAACAGAGTGTATTGCATCTATTGGTGCTGAAGTTGCTAACTCGATCAGTAGGAATGCTATTTCAGGCTCCTCTGCTTGCGCTGTTACATAGTATAGGTATGGGCTCGACAACGTCATTGGTTTAAGCCCTGGCTCAGGCGCCGGCACTAATGCGAACCCTATGTTCTCCCACTCATATTCTTCAGGCAGCTCTCCTAACTCCTCATGGTATGCTACTCTTTGCCATTCAGCCCAATGCCATGTTCCACCGAACCAGAATAGTACTCTGCCGTTAACGAAGTCTGCGTGTATTTGTCTCCAAGAGGTACCTATCATTGTTGGTGGCAGTACTTTATCTACCTGTGCCATTCTATACAATAGCTCCAGCATTTTCAGCATAGCTGACTTATCAAGCACCAGTTTTCCGGTCTCAGGGTCTTGAAGTATACCTCCATACTGGTAGTATAGGATTACGAATGGTGTTCCTCCAAAGTTTGGCCTATGGTAGAAGCCCCACTGTACTAGGCCTTTGTCCATAGCCTCCTTAGCTACTTCTATTAAGTCTAATAATGTTACTTCGCCATTCTCTATCTTTTCAGGTAGTGCCTCTATTTCTTCTTCACTCCACCCTAGCTGTCTTAGAACATCCTTTCTAAAGTATAGTGGTCTTGCCTCAGTATCTTGTGGTAAAGCCCATATCTTACCCTTATACTTTACCGCGTTCCACAGTACTGGATATACGTCATTAAGTAGGTCTTTATATTTCTCAACGTAGCCGTCTAAGGCTATAATGTAGCCTCCGTCTGCGAGGACAGGTAGGTTCTTCATAGCGATAATGTCCGGTGCTTCACCAGCAGCAAAGGCTGCAGTTAGTTTCTCCATGTAGTCTCCTCTGAAGAACTGCTTCTCAACCTCAATTTTCACCGGGACTCCAGCAGCTTCAAACATCCTATTCAGTATGCTGGCCGCTCTCTCAATATTATCAACTCTAGTGATGTCTACTGGAGACCCCGAAGCCCAAACAGTTATCTTAATGACTTTCACTGTAGGCGACGGTGACGGCGTAGCTGTTGGCGTTGGCGCCGGCGGTCTTACAGCAAACCCTACTGCAAACCCTATAATTATGCCAACTATCAGCAGTATGACGGGGAGAACCGTAGATAGTTTAATTTGAGCACTATGTGCCATGAGAAACACCTATATATTATAAGTTTAAGCTTTGATTTAAAGTTTATTTACATTAGTTTTTGAAACCAGCAATAAACAACTAGGTAGTCCATTACGTTTAGAAATCGTAATGGAGTTAAATAAATTCATAAGCTCAAAAAGTCAATTATAACGTGGAACATGTAGCTGAGAGGTGTAGTAGAATACGTGCTTAAGCATAAAAGAACATTAGTAACATATGTAATTATAGGAGTTACTTTAGTTATCCTGGCAGCCATATTTAGAATACTTGGTTTAGATAGAGACCCCTCATTTTTCGAATGGCCCATACTCTACTTTGGCAGTGCCGTTGTTCAAGCTTATGCTGCACTAATTGCTGTTCCCTTCACGATATGGGTTATTTATATGCAGTCAAAATATGGTACGGTAATTGTTAGAATGTTTTTAAATAAGATAATTTACCCCTTCACAATATTCGCCATTGTTGCTGTTATTTCAGCATACACTATGTCTCTTGAGAAAACAAGTTATGCTTACTGGGCTTTTATGGCAGAATTAGCTGTTACGCTTATTTTCCTACCTCCACTGATAAGTTACATAATAAAGCTTATGACTATGGGCCCTGAAGATGTTATTTCTACGTTGAAAACTAGTTCAAGGTCTTTAGAAGATTTCATAGCATCATCTCTACATATTCTCAGACTATATATGTTAGAAGCATACCCGGATGAGAAAGCTATTTCAAGTATGCTACGAACAATACTCTTTTCTATGAGAAATATTGAGAGACTAAAATTATACCCTGAAGTATGGCATAGGTTTAAAGACCTACTCAAAGCCATAGCTGTTGAAGGAGCATATCTCCCAAATAAGTATTTAATGAAAAACCTAATGGCACTGTTTATGGCGTGGCTTGTTAGAAACAATAGGGATAGGACAGCAAGAGCATTTATAAGGTACTATAAGCGTGTTGCTCTTAGATACATGGAGGAAAGACTGCCATCAGAAATTGTTGAAGACCTTTTCCTAGATCCAACACTAGGTGTTTTCAAAGTACTAAAAGCTAAGAGAAGTCTTGTAGCTTATGCTACAGATCAATGCATTAGCTTACTAAAGAAAATTAGGAGAGCAAACATGTTGGGAGACATTACGAGTAAAGAAATGTGTAGGGTTTTAAGCATAGTGGATAGATACTTTTCCGATGTAGAAGAACTAGCTGAAGTCTTAACTCTTAGAAGATTCATAAACCGTATGAGAAGAGAGCTAATGTGTGCACCTAAATATTGAAGAAATTATTAACATAAAATATTTTAGAAATGCCTTTACACATTTTTGAAAAGAGGCAGAAGTGCATTGGGAGCTAAGAGTAGGGCTGTTGCTTTAGTAGCTATCTTCGCATCATTATATGCTGTAACTTCACTAGTAACAGCATACCTTCCTACAGGACCTTTCTTCATACAATTTAGACCTGCAATAGCTATACCTATGGTGGCAGCTATCATATCATCCCCTTTAATAGCGGGCTTAAGCGCTGCTATAGGCACATTTACAGCTAGTATTGTAAGGTATGGTACCCCAATATACACAATATTTAGCGGCACACCAGCAAACTTCCTAGGATTCTATGTTATGGGGTATTCATATAGGGTTCTAAGAAGGAGAAATGTTCACTGGATGAAAGCATTAATTATTTCGTCACTTATAGGGCTAGTAGTAGGCTCAATTATCATAGCGCTGGGTTTATGGTTTCTAGCAGTAACACTGCTTGCTAGCGGTTTAGAGAAGTTTGCTAGCTTAGAATTCGCAATTACAGCTTCATTCCTGCTTGTCCTAGCTCCAGCACCTATAGCCCTAATACTGGTTATTGGTATACTTAAAGTCCTCAGGGATCAAGGCAAAATAACACTATAGAACTTCTACCCACGGTACAGGCTATGACTATAAAGCTTTATTTTCTAGGCACAGGAGGATGGGTAGGGCCAGCATTTAGGACATACAGTTCCATAGCTCTTAAAGTCAACGAGAACATATACCTACTTGACGTTGGAGAGTCTAGTTTTAAAAACCTTCAGAAAACATGTCTTAATCCTTTAAACATTACTGCTATATTTCTAACTCATGCCCATGGAGACCATATACTTAGCTTACCTACATACGTGATAAATTTAGGTGCCCTAGGATACGAGAGGGTTTTAAAAATTATTGCCCCGAAATGGGTTAAAGAATCAATACGCAATCTCTTAGATTTAATTACGAATTTGAAAGTGAAAGTTGAGGTAAAGTTGTTAGAAGGGTATGATGGAGAATTAGCTTTTGATAATGGAGAGGTTAAAGTATGGTCCTATAGGGCAAAGCACATTGAAAATTCTTTAATGTACAAGATTCATGTAAAGAACAAATTAACAATAGTTTACACGGGAGATACAGCACCCAATAAGACATTAGAGGAAATAGTAAAAGATGCTGATGTTCTTATTCATGAAGCAACTTTCATGTGGGGATTTGAGAAAATGGCACATAGCGCAGGACATTCTACAATACATGATGCTATTAAGTTAGCTTTAAAAATGAACGTTAAGAAGCTTATTCTCACACACATAGGATTTACACTTAAACTTCCCGGGTCATTTAAAGTAGGAAAAACAGTAGTTTACGTGCCTAATGAATTAGATGTAATAAGTCTTTAAATGCCACTAGAGTTTAAAATGTATTCCACTATTTCGGCAAACCCTTTACCACTAGGCTTAGATGCAACATATGTTGCTAGTTTCTTAAGTTCTTCATCAGCATTTGATACTGTTGCAGAATACTGGCATATTCTAAATAAGTCTATGTCGTTAAGCCCGTCACCTATGCAGATAACCTCGTCTTTCCTAAGACCTATTAGCTCTAACGCTTTGAGAAGTCCCTTATCTTTCCCTCCACTCGTAGGCGTTAAATGAAGAGCGTATCCGCTAAACGTTACAAATACGTTATTGAAGCCTTTTATTTCTAAAAACTTCTGAATGTCTGAGACTATAAGGTCTACTTTGTTTCTAAAGTTTTTCTTAACTTTGAAAGCGAAATCAAACACCCTGTACACGTTTTGCCATGATGGTTCAATATAGTTTCCGAATTTTTCCAGAACAGCTTTTACAGTATCTCTTGCAGAAAATGTAGCTACACTAAGTATTTTACCCTTATAAAATATTAGACAACCGTTCTCTCCAACGACCGGTCCTGTTGTTCCAATATATCTTGATATGGAAACAACAATAGGTAATGCATTACCTGAAATGAGAATTACAGGTGTCCTCTGCTCCTCTGCTTTTCTTATTGCCTTTATCGCTTCCATTTCGAGTCTATAGTCTTCTCTGTTAATTGTTAGTGTTCCATCAACATCTGTAATAATGGCTTTAATTTTAGGTTTAAACATTTTTATCGTTAAAAAAACTTCTCAGACCAGAATACAAGTATTGCTACTGCAATAACTACGGTAGCTACTTCAAGCAAGCTGAGAAACATGGGAGCTCTAATAAGAGCTGTTAAAGTGAACATCGATAATGGTAGTAGAACAGCTCCTAGCGAAGCAAGTGTAATAGCGTTCTGTAATTTATTATACTTTTTACTTAAACTAAATCCCAAAGTGAAACCAAGTATTGCCCCTGCAAGCGCTAGAAACGCCAAACCCATCAGTTATCACCTCTTCCCCCATGCTTCGCTAAAATCCTTAATTTCATTATTTTTAAAAGACTTAAGGCACAAGATTTGTCGGTACGCTCGTATATATGCTTGTATATACACTTAACCGATGGGTATTGTATTAACAGCAATTTTACAGAAATTAGCGTTAACAATAATAAAACCATACTTACCCCCGATAATACGCTGGAAATTTAAAAGCATCTAAGCCCCTTGATAATCATGGAGCTAATTATTGAGAACAAGCTCTTATAGCCTAAGACCTTTGTATTACCCTTCTTTACCGCTGAAATGAAATCGTCAATAGATTCTATATTTTCACTTATTAATGTTAATACGGAGCCTACTTCCTCAATTATATGTGCATCGCTTCCTCCGATACATGGTTTTTTAAGTTTAGTTGCTAGGTGCTTCGCCTTAACATTACTACTGTGAATAGTTTTACCATTGTAACATTCTATAGCATCTGCTTTTTCAAGAATTTCGGTCATGTCTACTATGGGATATTTGAGGAAGGTAAATTTACCATAAGGGTGTGCAATAGCTAATAACCCGTCGTTTTCATGTACTATATCGACTAGCTCATTTATTGAGGAATACTTTAGCTCTGTTAAACCGTAGACCAAAATGTGACCGTATCTCGTGGAAACTTCTACACCTGGTACAACTAGGATACCGTAGTCTTTCTGCATAGATAGTGCTTTTAAGGAACCTCTTAACGTGTCATGGTCTGTTATAGAAACGCCTGAGAGACCTATATGCTTAGCTTTTTTCAAAACATTCTCTACGGTCATTGTTCCATCAGAGAATGTAGTGTGTATATGTAGATCATACTTACCCATATAGTTAACCTCACGTACTGCATGAAACTATGCTCTTAAACACTTCATTTCTTCCAAGAACGGATTTTAGCTTATAGAAATCTCCATAAACAACAATATCTGCTACCTCTACAATTTCCTTGTCTTTGGGGTTAAATGCTATTCCTAAACCAGAATACTTTATCATACACTTATCTAGAACTGTATCGCCTATTGCAATAGTTTTACCTATGGGAACACCATACTTCCTCATAGTTTCAAAAAGAACATTAAGCTTACATACCGATTTAAACATACAATTTCTAACGTACTGCCATCCTAAGGGCATAACTATTTTACCCGTAATGACTCCGTCAACAACTTCCAGCTTATTAGCGTAAAACTCATCTATTTCAAGAGCCTTAGCAACTCTTTCAGCTAAGACATCATAGGAAACCGTTACTAAAACAGTTATGAAGCCTAGTTTTTTAAGCCAAATAATAAATTCCTTAGCACCATTAACAAACTTTATTTTGTCGAACTCCTTAATAAGTCTTGACAAAGGTATTCCCTTAAGTAAAGAGGCTACTCTTAAACTTTCCTCGTAACCTTTTAAAACACCCTTCAGCCGTTTCTCCTTTATCTCCTCCACTTTCTCCTTAAAACCAAGCCTACTTATAGCCTCTAAGCTTCTACCTGCAAGTACTGTGCCATCCATATCCATTAAAGCTATTTTTCTATAACTCACTTCACTTTCCTCTTGGAACAAAACTCTACTTAGATGAAAATTTAAAAATTTTTCCTTAGGTCGTATTATTCAGCTCTTTTAGAGGTAATGAGAAAAATGTTGCAGAATTATTTAAACATATATTGGATGGAAAAATATTTCTACTCTATTCTTTACCCTGCCTCTTCAGCTTCTTCAATGGCCGAGTTTATTTCGCTTAATAGCTCTTCTAAATGTTTCTCTATTTCTTCTAAGTTTTCAAGTAGTGTATGTTTGTGCTCCTTAATTCGCATTAAAAGCTTCTTTAGCTTCTCTAGTATGGGTTCTAGTACAGGTTTTAACCATGGTTTGTCTTTTATTTTCTTCTCTAGTTTCTCGATTATTTTCTTTATCCTTTTCTCTTGTACTTTAAGTACTTTTTCAAGAATTTCTTTGGCCTTCTCTGTTCTTTCACCTAGCCTAGGTATTATTTCCTCCTCTATTTTTATTATCCTTATCTTCGGATATAATTTCGCTAACTCAACAAATATGTGTACCACGGTTTCCTTAGTTACGTTTCCTGCCTCTACTTTAATTAGAACTTCTGTTATTGTTTCATTTAGTTCTTTCACCTTGTTTACATAGGTTGTAACATTTACTCCTTCTTCCTTTAACTTCTCTAGATCTTCCTCAAGTTTCTTCAGTTTATTCCTTAACCCTAGTAGGAATGCTTTTAAATGTTGCATGTAGTTTTTCAGTTTTGTCTCCATGTGTATTTTAGCTATTTCCCTATGGTATTCAGCTATTAGCTTAAACAGCTCTTTTCTTACATCAGCTAATATCATTGCTGTCTCATTAACTAATCCATGCTTAAGTTTTTCCTCAGCCTCATCAAGTTTCTCCCTTAATTCTTCGAGTTTCTCCTCTATAACTGTCGCGTTTTCACCTAGGACTGTTAGGTTCATTTGAGAGAATCTTTCAACAATCCTTCTAAGCCACTCTATCTGTATTAGTAAGCCGAATGCTTTCCTTACAGTTACGTTTCCTTCAGTTACTTCTATAATTATGGTGATGTTTACTTTTGCTTCATGGCATGCTTCAACGCATACTCTAACAGTATGTTTTGAACCTTTCATAGCATTTAAAGCGAGTTTGACGGCTTCCCTATAGTTGCCTGTGTTAAAAGCTTCTTTTGCTTCTTTTAGATATGTTGTTGCATTATCTATAGCTTCTAAGGCCTCTGAGGGAACATCAACATTTAGTTCTTGGAGCTTCTTAACTAGTGTTTTAGCGTAATTTAGTGCCCTCTCAGCTAGCATAATCATTTTCTCTGCTAGCTTTTTTGTCTCCTCATCTTCCTGCGCAGCCGTAGGCACTGCTGCAACTATGAGGCTTAACAGTACTATGGGTACTATTATTAATGCATATGTTCGTTTCACATGCATCACCGTGTTAAATTCTTAATCACAGTTGATTTTTCAAAATACCCCCAGTATTGTAACGGAACGGTTTCGGAACAGTCGCGGAACATAATTAGCAGAAAATGATATTCACAACAAATCATAGTAGATTGTCAGACGCTTATCATAAACACTAACTTAAAAATTACGTACAATACTATAAACGGGCTAAGATACTATGAGCCGCTACCTCTTAAGACAAAAACTCATTGTTAGAGGGAAGTCAGGTGTAGTTCATAATGTTGAAGTGATTTGCCTTAATGGTGAAAAGTTCATCTACATAGATTTAGTTAATGAAGACTATGAAAGTGTAGCAGTGAAGTTTATTATAGGTCTCGACATAGGGTTAAAAGCTTATGTTAGAGCAAGTAAAGCACATTCTAATATGGCAGTTGAAATCGTTGAAAAACTAGGCGGCGTACTTGACATAGTTTAAAACTCATTAAGGGTAATTTAATTGATTGATTTGGGCATAACACTTCTCATCATAGCCTTAGCCCTATGGATTTCTCTAGTAGGCTACGTTATTTTTAGACCGAAACTTAGCCGTAGAGAGGAACTTTCAGGAGGATTACCTGTTCTTGCAAGGTATGAAGAGGAATGGAGTAGGAGAATGAAGAATCCTTATCGAAAAGAAGCTCTGAGAGACTGGGATATAAAGTTAATAAGGAAGATAAGCTTAAGAGGTGAAGCAGCATTAGAAGACATAATAGCTGAGCTAGGAGAAATATCTCCAGTTATTGGCGAGCGAATTAAAAGGCTTGAAGCTAGAGGCTACATAGTTAAGTCGCCTTCGGGATCCTATATAGTTACTGAAGAAGGTAGAAGGTTTCTTGAAATGATGAAGGAAAAAGAATGGTATAGGAGGAAGGAGAGAGAAATACTGGAAAACATGTAGAAGGACACTGTGCAAATATATGCATTCTACTAGTTGGCGAAATTAGGTTGCCTATTCTTCTCTCTGTCCCTCTACAGGTCGGAGAATAATCTGGGTTCATGGAGTTTCTAGGATCACGAAGCGTCGGCAACATAGAAATCTTACTACATTAAATAACTTCGAAACGGTGATATGTTGAGTGTAACAGATTTACAGCTAAAAATAGAGAAGATACGGGAGTTTGATAGCTTAATAGACTTTGCTAGATCCAGTCTTCAACTTGACATTGTTTTTCAACTAGCATCCTCAAGAAAACCTCTTACAGCAGCAGAAATAGCTAGAGTTCTAGGTCAAAGAAAGAAACCTATTCTTGACGCTCTTAGGAAGCTTGAAATTAAGGGCCTAGTTAAGAAGAGTAACAGTAGAGGCGATTTATATGAACTTACGGAATTAGGCAGGAACGCTATTGAAGACTTATTTGCCATATTAGGTGTTAGCGACTTAAAAACAGCACTTAGATCAAGATACGGTAGGGTTAAGGCAAGAGATATGATTAAAATAGTTATCCCTGTAAACTACATACACGACACATTAGTTGCTCTTGGCACTAGTAGACGCAATGAGCTTTCACTATCTACATTATCGCAAATAATAGGGCTTTCACCCCAGCGTCTAGCAATGTACCTAGACCCCTATGCTGAACCTAGGAGTGAGGTTCGTTTATTCAAGAAATATAGGAGGGAATCATTTACTCAGAAGATAACTAATAAACTTTTTGGGAGAACAAAAACTGAAGTACACTATAGGCTTACAAGCCTGGGTATGGAGACGTTTTATAGACTTTCAATATATTCCAGGATAAAAGGCAACTCTGTGCTTAGATTCTTGATAAAGGTATTCGGCAATTACAGCCCTAAATTTGTTATGAGAAGACTGTCTGTGATTAACACTCTACTCGGTAGCGTTGCATTAGCCGCACTACTGATTATACCTAGCTTATCATATATACTTCTAGCTATTTGGGCATCATACAACGTTGTTTTAGGAACATTAATTATTGTAGGGTATAAATAGTATTTTTTCCATGTTCGATTACCCGGCGAAATAACGTACTAATATTAAATCTCTGTTTTTCCCATCTTCTTCTACAAGGTGAGCTTTAGTTGTATGAGGAGTATAAGGTAATAAACTGTAACATGCTTCTAACGCTAATGTTTGCAGAATTAGAGAAAATATTTGGTAAGCAAATATCATGTACTGTCGCATATTACCTAGGTAGGGCTTTGGGTAATGCAATACATAATGTTACGAGGAAACCAGAGTATTCTCCTTTATTGATTAAGAGAATATTTAATGAACTCGCAAAAATAGGCGTAGTAAAATATTTTAGATTTCAGGAAATCAACGGCGGAATACCGTGCATTGAGTTTACAGGAATAAACATGCCCATGTGTAGGGGTAGAGCGAAATACCCTATTATTAGAGGACTTGCTGACGCTCTCTCTGAGAATGGATTTTTTAGTGTATCATATAAGGGTGAGGGTAGAGTAAGAATCGCTATGTTTGTAAAATAGAGGTAAAGAGAGGATGGTGCTAAAAGAGTCTCTTTCACTGCTTGTTGATGGAAATGTAATTCATGAGGCCATAATTATTTCAGATAGTAGAATAGAATGTTTCCCATGTGTGCATACATATGATAGCCTATTACTTATAAAGAGCCTTATTGACAAATTAGTAAAAGATAATATTCTAAGAGTTTTCTGCGACTACCTAACAGTACGTGAAAACGGATACACCATAGTTGCTATACCTTTGAGAAAAAACCTGGTCCTACTTTTGGTTTCCCATACTGCCCTTCTAGATTTCAACAAGATAGTTCAAGAAGTATTAAGAAGCTTGAGAAAACTTGGCAGAGTTCAAACACCACTTCACAGCGATGGAGTTAGTAGAACGAAATATGCAGAGACCGTTTTGTAATACTACTCTAATACACAAGCATGTAGGTAGAAGGTTATGACATCTAATAGACGAATAACTAGTACATTGAAGAACTTAGTTAAGAATGGTTTGGCGAAAAACATGTTTATATTTTCAAGTGAAAACTATAATCTCATTAGAAAGATACCTGAGCAAACGACTATGGGAAATGAAAAAATTTCAAAAATGATTAAACATATCGTAGACTTCCATCGCAGATACATTACAGAAATAGGTAGGAAGTATAAGTTCATGTACATTACTACGAGAAACTGTGTGTTTCTAATTGTGCCTATAAACGAGGAAAAAATAGCTCTAATAGAAACGGGGAAAGACACTCCTCTATATTTAATACTGAGCGAGCTTTTAAAACATGGAAGGGAGAAAGAGGGGAATTCAGGCTTTAAGCATGTCTTTTAAGTCTCGTAAATAAAGGAGGCCTAAACCAGATAGTTTAACACGCTCCGACTTAGTGTTTAGAATAACTAAGCCCTTATCTGAAAGAATTTTCACTATTCTCATAAGTTCTTTGGGATCTACATTTAGGTTATTGCAAAGTTCACTAATACTCATTGTCTTATCGTCTCTACTTATCAATTCCATTAGAACGTTCAATGGAAGAATAGTAGACTCGCCTTTCTTCTTCATACTATCACACATTATCACCGTATCAGCAATATTATTACCGTTAAAACACATAATAACTTTAAGGCCTTTCAATACCGATGACCTTATATTACCTAATAAACTTCTCTACAACGTAATCTTACTGTATTTTTAAATACATTAACGGAAATATAGTATTTGAGGGTATTTCTATTTGTCATTAGAAATATCATTGAAGATGCTCAAAAATATAAGGGAGTTGGACAGTATAATAGACTTCTCGAGAGCCACACTACAGCTCCATGTGGTTCTTGTACTAAGCCATTATAGGTATGGACTTACAGCTGATGAAATAGCTTTTAAAACAGGGTTTAGAAGAAAAACTGTCCTTGATACTTTGAGAAAGTTGGAAATAAAAGGATTAGTTGTTAGAAGAAATGACTTATTTTTCCTTTCGGATATTGGAGTGAAATACTTAGAACAATTAAAGAGCCTTCTTAAAATAAGGGAAGCAGGGAAGAAAGATGATGAAAAAGATTTAAGAGAAATAGCTTACAAACTTGTTTTCTATGGCACATTAAAGAACATAATTGTACTCCTTGGCAAAAGCAATGGACTTACATTAGTGAAGATAAGCCATACGCTTGGTGTGAGCCCTAAGAAAGTAAAGAACTACATTACCCATTTAAATAATATGTCTAAAAATAAATTAGTAAAAACCACCAGGAGAAGAAGCATATTTGGTGTTAAGAGAGTATATGTGTTAACAGCCTACGGTAAAAGACTATATAACAACATTATTTCAATAGAGGCGAGAAAAGCAAGTAAGCGTCAAATAGCTGATAAAATAATACTGTACTCAAGCGTACTAGGTATTCTCTTCGCAGTACTCCTATTACCTATATCTCATATTATATCAATAAGTATTCTCTTGGCAGCTGCAGTACTTACTGTAATAGGTGCACATGTTGTACACAAATAAGACCGTATTAGTGTTCCATAACACAAAAGTTTTAAATTACGTAAAAAGAATATTTAATGATACTTGAGGGGAAATGATATTGTCAGATACTATGAAGTACTGTGGTTCAGCCTTATGTCTTCTCGTTGATGGGGAGGTAGTCCAAGCAGCTGCCCTCTATGAAGGATTGAAACTTATTGAAACATATCCTCCATCCTATAAACCTGATGAGTATATAGGGGTTTTCTGTCTTTTAGCCTCTATATCGCTTAAGCCGCTTGAAGAGTATATTACTTTGAAGAAGAGGTTATGGTACGCCATTATTCCATTAATGAGAAATAAGGTTATTGTGCTCCAGCTGTATAAATATGTTGACCCATCTTCTGTAGTTAGCTATGCGGAAAATCTGATAAAGAGTCTTAAAGAGCTAGCTAGCAAGAGCAAAGAATTACTAGCTATTTAGCTTTTACACTCCCTAATGATCTCCTGATACAATTTAGAATATTCTTCACTAGGTTTCCTATATAATATAATTTTTACAGGTACTTCTTCTAGGATATCTAGAAAATCTTTCTCATACTTCATTAACTCTTCCTCATTTATTAAAAGAACCACCGGTACGCGAATATCAATACCTATAACAACTGCCTTGATAAGCTCTACCTTAAGATCGCCGCATGGAATCATAACTGCTAAGTTACATGGGTGAGATATGTAAATATCAACCTTATGTTTTACTCCGCTTAACCCTCTTACTAGAGTATCCATAGAGAATTTAATCTCCTTGTCGCTACTGAGTAATTTGACTAGCATCTTCTTTAACGCATTTATACTCAAAATGTCACCATATTTACAGTTTTATTATTGACATCATCGCTTAATGTCTAGCGTATTACCGTATTATCACTGCACACCTTTAATAGTAGTATGCTTTACAACCTTTATATTTTTAAGGGTAATACTTTTACGTATAAATAATACGTCTTAGCTTGGTGTTTCTCTAAAAGAAAGGTGATTTCGCCTATTAGACGCTATTGTTAGGTAGTAGCTTAGCTTTCCAACATATCTTATAATTCAAGAATATAGAACATCATGTATCTTTGCATAAAACTGTAGAGTGATATTATGGGGTTTGGCGTCGTAGCTGCTGGAGCAATAATGTTAGCGTTGACCCTAATTACAGTAGCTATTTTGGGCTCTATGCTATACACGGTGATGATGAATACTGCCAAGGAGGTTTTAGGGCAAAGTACACACTTAGAATCTGTAACGTTTAAAATTGCTTCAATAATTTACAATACTACCCTAAATGAACTTTTCATTAACATCACAAATGTGGGGCAAGAATCCATTATACCATATGTTAACACGGAAATAATAGTAGACTATATTGATGAGACAGGGTTGCGTAGAGTTGATGTCCTACATTACAATGAATGGTACTTTAACAGGTTAATTATAGGCAACTCCTCATACAACATACCGAGCAAGGTTTTCGTAGAAGTACCGCCTGGAGCTATTTTAGAGGTAAAGACCTCACCTACTTCGCCTATCGATGTTTCTCAGCCCATTATTGTCATTGTAGTTTTAGATAATGGTATGAAATCAGAGTACGTTTCGAATACCGGATAATGAAGTATTTTTGGTCGGGGATGAAAGCATGAGTCTTACTATACAAAGAAATGTGGTATCAGAAGAGCTAAGTAGAGAAGCAAGAAGGTATCCATATTTAGCTAGTTATTTAAAGAAAATAATACGTGAAGTAGGTGTTCCATTATTTGTTACAGGTAAAATACCCGATTATTTGAAAAAAGCATCTTACGTTAACGTAATGTACCCTCTCGGTGAAGGCATATTCATACATGTTTATATGCCCCCGGGAGGGACAGAGTCAGGTTATAGGAAGTATATAGTTGTAGAGCCGCCTAAACCCCCCAGAACGTTAATGTTCCTTGTTGAAACTAAGATTGCGGAACTAGTCACTGAGAAAGATGTAGTACAAGAACCTGAAGAGAAGAGGAAGCTATTACTAAGTTTCCTAGAGAAAGTAATTGACGTTGTAGAAGACCCTGTTAATTACGAGGAATTTTTAGCGAGAAGAAGAATTCCTAAGAAGATTCCAGTGTATGTTGTTGATTATGAGCATCTAAGATACTATTTGATTAGAGATAAGGTTGGCTTAGGTGTTTTAGAGCCGTTTATCAGGGATCCCTACATTGAGGACATTAGTTGTGACGGTTTAGGCTATATTTACATAGTTCATAAAATCTTCGGCCCCCTGGAAACAAGTATTAAGTTTGAAACCGAAGAAGAGCTAGACAGGTTCGTTATTGAGCTTAGTGAGAGAATAGGTAAGCCTGTAAGCCATGCCAGACCGATAGTTGATGCTACACTGCCTGACGGTAGCCGTATAAACATTGTTTTTGGAACAGATGTTAGTTTAAAAGGCAGTAACTTTACCATAAGAAAGTTTTCAAAGAAACCCCTATCTATTATCCAGCTTGTAAACTGGGGTACGTTAGATGAAAGAGTTGCAGCTTATCTGTGGATGCTTTTATTAGAAGGTATGAGCGGCTTCATTTCCGGGGAAACTGCTTCAGGCAAAACTACATCATTAAATGCTATGATAACATTCATCAGGCCTACAGCTAAAATTGTAACAATTGAAGATACTGCTGAAGTACAGGTACCGCATGAGAACTGGATTAGAGAACTAACAAGAGACACAGGCAGTGCTGAAAGCAGCGTCACGATGTTTGACCTATTGAAAGCAGCTCTTAGGCAAAGACCAAACTACATAGTTGTAGGCGAAATTAGAGGAGCAGAAGGAAACATAGCATTCCAGGCTATGCAAAGTGTTTCATGGGATACCCCAGTTTTGGTAAGAAATACCATTACGGGAGAGATTAAATTAATACCTGTAGGTGCTTTCATAGATCAATTTTATAGTGAAAATGAAGAAAACGTGCCTAAATTCGTAGAGAACTATGAAACATTGTCTATGGATAGACAAGGCGTGGTAAAATGGTCAAAAATAAAGTATGTTTTACGTCATAAAGCAAAAGAAATATACGAGATTACATATGAGGGCAAAGGCACTATAAAAACTACGGGTTCTCATAGCGTTTTCATACTTGATGAGAATAGTTTAGAAGTAAAGCCCAAATCCGGAAAATTGCCAATGGAGGTTATGTTCAAGTAAGAAATAGCAATACTATACCTAGAATACTATGCCTAGATAGAGACCTAGCTTATCTTGCAGATGGATGTATTGAGGCAAAAAGGAAATTAAAGAATCCAACATTCTCATTTGGTGTTTCAGAAAATGAAATAGCGAATAAGATTGTAAAAATACTGAAGAAAAAATTTAATATAAAAGTTCACGTTAAGAATAGAAAGACATACAGTATCTTCAGGGTTTATAATGCTCCTTTAAGCTACCTAGTCAGTATTCTTTGCAGTCCTAAACTATGTGAAAAACACTTACCGCAGCAGCTATGGAAAGCATGTTCCGACGTTGCAAAGGCATTTTTAGAAGGCTACATGGCTGATGCTAGAAGAACAGATATTCGTGCCGGAATAGTTGTCTACTCTACTAAGAATAAGAGGCTAGCTTTAGAGCTCGTATGGTTAACTAGAATAGCAGGTTTCGAATCAAAGATGTTTAAGAATGGCAAATACTATGATGTACACATACGCTTATATGGTAAGGGAAGAATTAGACCTTGGAGCGGGAAGGTACCGTTAAAACCAATAATCAGGTTCTTAGAAAGGAAGAAACTTGAAAGAAAACTGCCTTTAGAATTAACGTACATTATTTCAAGGTTTAAGCGGGGAAAACAAAAATTCATTACCAGAAACACTCTTAGGAAACTACTAAGATTTTTAAAGAAATATTCAAACACGTTCAGCAGCGGAGATATTAAGTTCTTGAGAAAAATCGAAGCACTACTAGAAAGCGATATAGCATTGCTAAAAGTATTAAAAATTGTGAAAAAACCATACAGCGGTCACGTCTACGATATTTCTATTCCTGAAACAGAACTCTTCATAGGTGGAGAAATACCCATAGCACTCCACAACACAGGTCATCCCGTTCTTGCTACATTTCACGCTGGTAGTGTTTTAAGGCTTATTCAGAGAATTACTTCGCCACCAATAAACGTTCCGAAAACGCAGCTCGACAATTTAAACTTCGTGATAATACAAAGCGCTGTTTATAGGGAGGGGATAATGTTGAGAAGAATGATTAGCGTTAATGAAATCATAGGCTATGATGCCAAAGCAGATTCAATAGTTTACATCCCGGTCTTTACATGGGACCCTGCAACAGACACGTTCCTATTTAGAGGGAAAGGATCAAGCTACTTACTTGAAGAGAAAATAGCCACTATTAGAGGTATTCCGAGGAGAGAAATGAAACTTATCTATAGAGAACTGGATTTAAGAGCGAAGATAATAAGGGAGCTTGTAAATAAGAAGGTCTTTGACTACTACAAGGTTTTCGGAGTTGTTAGCAAAATATACAATATCATTGATGAGAAACTAAAGGGAAAAAGTAAAGAAGAAACACAATACACAATCCTAGAAGGACTTGAGGAAGCTCTTAAGAAAGTAAAAAAGGCAAAGTTGTAAGCTAGAGAAGCAGTAAGAGAATTATAATACTTACTGCAATGACAAGTATTATACCTATGCCCTCCATAAGATTTCTTGCTCTTCTAGGGAAAACGGATCTATAGAATTTTAAACCTAAATCAGTCAGTTTATAACACACATGCCTTGATTCAAAATCGCTATAAACTCTTCTTAGTATAGGAAGTTCTGGTGAAGTAAAACGTCTAAGATGACTATCAAGGGTTATTTGTGAAACACCTATTCTTGATGCTAATTTCTTCAAAGGATACGGCTTACTTGAAACACCTATAATTTCAAGAGTTCTTAGCAAGTACAGTGCGCTTAAAAGTTCATCGTATGCTTCAAGAAATAAAGTCTTTTTATATGGTATGTTTGAAGGTATAGAAACTTCGGTGTTGTAGTCTATTGAAGCTAAACGTAAAAGTGTTTCATACACAGACACACCACTGTTTGTGAGAACGTAATAGCTACCTTTTCTTGCTACAAGATCCTTTGCTTCTAATTTTCTTAGAGCATCAAGTACTGTTTTCCGTTTTAACTTAGAATATTTCACTATTTCATCTATAGTTACTCTTCTCCTACCTATGGTAAGTAGGATTTTAAGCTGCGCTGTTGCCCTACCTAAATCTATTAAGCTATCAATATTCCTTAATACTTCAATACTCCTACTTAATGTTTCAACCAATACTTTAGCACCCTCGCATTTACCTTAGAACCTATTTGAATATATTTCAAATCGTATTGTGCGATTGCATGCGTAATAGGCTATACCAGCTCATGATAGGCTATCACTAACGTATATTATAATGTATTTTGAGCTCCACGGTGACTAATAGGCGACGAACCTAGACATTCCTCTATATTTTCGCCGTTTAAAATGAGACAGAGCTAGTAAAGGTTTAATGTGAGGAGAAAAAATGGAGGCAAGGTTAAATGTTAAAAAAGCCCGCAAGGG
>NJED01000022.1 GCA_002254745.1 Desulfurococcales archaeon ex4484_217_1 | reverse complement strand
CGCCAAGGATGTCATTAAAGCTGTTAAAGAGCTGCTAGGCTAACATTACAAATAAACTAACTCTTTATATTTAACTCTGCTTCGTTAGTTTAAACTTGGAGGGAAAAAGCATGGTTAAAGAAGTTATCGTACCCAGAATGGGAGATGTACCAGAAGCTACCGTTCTTAAATGGCTTAAAAAAGAGGGAGACAAAGTCAATAAAGGAGAACCTGTAGTTGAAGTTGACCTCTTCAAAGCTACAAAAAAGCTAGAAGCACCGGTTTCAGGGTTTTTAGCTAAAATACTAGTTAAAGAGAATGAGGTTGTTTCAGTAGGTTCACCAGTAGCATTAATTGCCGAAAGTGCTGAAGAATTAGAGAAAATTAAGGGCAAACCTCCCGTAGTTGAGAAACCTAAACCAGTAGTTAAGCCTAAAGTTGAAGTAGCTAAACCTGTAGAAGCCCCTAAGAGAATAAAGATTTCACCTAGAGCAAGAAAGCTTGCGGAGCAGTACGGTATAGATATAACTAAAATTAAAGGCACGGGTCCTGGAGGAAGAATTGTTGAAAGAGATGTTTTAAGATACATAGAGGAGATGAAGAAGTTAGAAGCTTTAACACCTAGAGTTAAAGAAGTTAGGAAACTTATTGGGAAAAGAAGAACCATAGCATGGCGTCTTAGTGAAGAATGGAAAGCAGCACCCCACATCAACATAGTAGGTAAAGTGGATTTAAGTAAAGCATCTGCTTTCAGAAAGATAATTAACGAGCAATTAGGGAAGAAAGGTGTACATGTTACATTCACTGATCTGTTCATAAAGGCAGCTGCCCTAGCTGCTGTAGAAGTTCCAGAAGTAAATGCTTCATTAGAAGGTGAGGAAATAAAAATCTATGAAGATATTAACATAAACATTGCCGTAGCAACTCCCGAAGGGCTTGTAGTACCTGTGATTAGGAACCCCCATAAGAAAACATTTGAGCAATTAGCTAGAGAAAGAGAAGATATCGTTAAAAGAGCTAGAGAAGGTAAGTTAACGGAAAAAGACGTTTTAGGGGGGACGATAACCCTATCAAATATGGGAATGTATGATGTAGTGTTTTTCTCCGCTGTTCTTAACCCTCCACAGGCAGTCCTTATAGCTATCGGTAAGGCTGAAAACGTCCCAGTAGTAGAAGGTGATACAGTTAAAGTAAAGCCTATGGCATACATTAACATCATAGCGGACCATAGGATAATAGATGGAGCAGTAGCTGCTAACTACCTTAAAGCGATTAAAGATAAGCTTGAGAACCCTGAAAAACTCTTATTAGAGAGCGAAAAAAACTTACTAAGTAAGCCTATTGTTCCTACAGAGAAGATCCTGCCCATAACTAAGGAAGCTAAAGTAGAAAAAGCAGCAGAGTATAACCTCTATCTTCGTGCTGAAGAACTTGAAGAACCCAAGAAGATTGTTGAAGAATATATGAAAGCTATAAGACAATACTACAAGTTCGATAAGGAAACTGCACAAGCATTTTTCAGATTCTCAGGAGCAGCTACAAGAACTCACGTACTGCCTGAAAAAATAAAACACCTAATAACAATAGCAGTTAGCGTAGCAACACATTGTAAAGAATGCGTAGCAATACATATAAGAGACGCTTTAGAAGCAGGAGCAACACCAGAGGAAATAATTGACGCAGTAACGCCAGCGCTACTTCTAGCAGGAGGCCCTGGGACAACAATGCTCGACATAGTATTCAAGAGCATAGAAGCGTTTATGAAGGAGAAGAAGAGGTAGAGTATTTAACGAATACTCATAGAAATAATATTTGGAGCTGATGACAGGACGGCCACTGATCAGTGATGAAGCTGAGCTGCACTGATCATCTATCCTACCACAATAATTTTCTTCTTAATAACCCAGCGTAGAAAACTAACAGTTTCTTTAGGAACATTGCCCTTAATCTTCATCGTAAATTCCCCATCTTCTATTTTCTCAACTCTAGCTTTACGCAGAGATTCTAGAAACAGCTTAACTTCATCAATATCGTATTCTACAGTATCTCTGCAGCATCCGTACTTTACTGAGCAAGGTAGGCAACATGGAATATTGAAGTCTTCAGCACAAACTTGGCAAGCCTGATAGTAGACCTTTACGCCAAGCTTATCACATATTTTAGCTATTTTCCTCTTAATATCAGCAGTTCTCACAGAAACTTGTTCGTTAAATGATTTTGGTTTTCTTAAAACCCTTTTTTCAATTTCTTCTGTAGGTATATTAAGCGCTTTAAACTTGGATATAATTCTGAGCGTTATTCTTAAGGACCCGACAAGAATTCTTTCAACACCATACGATAAAGCTTCTTCAATAATATTAGCTAACTCGTAATCATTCACACCTGGAATTATAGGTCTAAGAAATAGTACAGGGTTAAACCCTGCTTTCTTGAGATTAAGCAGAGACTGAAACCTAAGTTTAGGGTTTGGAGCATTACCTTCAAGTACTTTATGATGTTTTAGAGTTATTATTGTAACTAAAACATTTAGCCTTCCATGAGTTATTTTCTTAAGTTTTAAAGCCTCGTCGTAAGGTACATAGGCTTTAGTAGATATTTGAGTAGGGTTACCCAGGTATAGTATTGTTGCCTCTAAATATTCGTATGTCCTATCTTTTACTGTTTCAAGAAAGGGCTCTGTTACTGAACCGTAGGCGAGAAAAGTACCGTTTAAGCCTAAGGCAACATGGGGATTAGAGGCAATAGCGTATGCAAGCTGTAATCCGCTTAAACTATAGGGTCTTGATTTAAAAGGAAACCCCATATCAGGAATGTAACAATATGTACAACCATAATCGCAGCCTATTCCGGGGTGAACAGTTAAACCACATGGCCTGGGTTTTCTTCTGGCATGCCAGTCACTTAATGCCTCCTTAATAGCTTTGCTTTTACCTATAATTTTCCTAAGATGCCTCACGGTACTAATTTTCCTATTCCATTCCTTAAAGACGCTAACCTTCCACACCAAGATCCATACCCTTTAAAATCGCTTGTGCTAAACTAAAATACTGTCTAAGTTTAACAGTATATATGTGATGTGAGAAATAGCGGAAATACTGGAGGATAAGTTTGACAACAGTAATAGAAATTTCGGGTCTTTTAGAAAAACAGCTTCAACTACTTGTCGACATAGGACTATATTCTTCAAAAACTGAAGCGGTAAGAGATGCCATAAGAAGACTATTAAACGCGGTAAACATAGCGGATATAGCGGTTAACATTTATGCTCAAGGTAAAATATCACTAGCCTATGCTTCAGAGCTTGCAGAGCAATCTATCCCTGATTTCTTCATAAAACTTTTAGGTAAAGGTATTGCTCCTAAGCTTATTAATGTAAGTAGGGATATTGACGAAGTTGTAGAGAATATGAATAAGAGAAAAACAGTGGTTTTCGATGTGAGCTCCTTATACTCAATGTACCTGAGTGAAACGCTGAATACTTTTAGAAAAATACTAACACAGATGGGTGAGAAGAAAAATATAAAGACTATAGTAGCTTCAGAAACAGTACTCCACCTTAAGTTCATAGAATTAAAGAGACTAATAAGCTTTGGCCATAGAAGCCCGACACTACCGCTAATGGTAGTTGAAGTAAACAGTAATGACTTGAGGAAGTTTAAGAGCAAATTTCTGAAAGAGCAATGCCTTACATTAGCTGAGGTAGCATCACAGTATTTAGCTGATAAACTTAATGGCATTCTCGTAACAGACGATTTTAAAGCATTAGAAGTAACGGGTAAAACGGGCATCTATGCTATTTCAACACCAACTCTGCTCGATTACGCTAAATACTACGGTGTGCTGAGTAACGTTGAATATTTAAATGCGAAAGAAAAGCTTATAACTCTATATTCTACGACCATGGGTGAACGCTTATGGAGGACTTAGTTATAGCAATAGATGTTTCATTAAGTATGAAGGCTAGTGACTATACACCTAATAGGATAGAGGCTGCTAAAAGAGCTACGCTATCATTGATTGCTATGAAGTTAGAAAAAAATATGGAAGATCGTATAGGTATTGTTGCTTTCTACGGATACTCCCTACCTATAGTTGATCTCACTAGGGACAGGGAATTACTAGTATCGGTTGTTAGACAGTTAAGAGTTCTAGGCGAGGCAACAGCACCTGGCAATGGTCTTAAAGAAGCATTATACATGTTGAGAGGTAGATGGCCTAAAATGAGTAAAGAAAGGGTTCTCATAATAACTGATGGAACGTTTAATGAGGGAATACCGTTAGATATTGTAGCAGAATATGCTGCAAGAAGAAATGTAGTAGTAGACTTTCTTACACTCGGTAAGCTTACTAATTACGATAAAACTATGATTAGAAGAACCCTTAAACTTACGAGAGGTGTGCATGAGCATGCGAGAACAGCATCAGAACTCATAGTAAAGGCAATTAAGCTGGCTATTAGAGAAACTCCATGATAGCTTTGGCTAGGTTTCCAGACTTTACATTTACGAAGCGTCCTTTGATATTTCTAAGTATTTCCCTAATAGTGCTTACGTCTGAAGGATAGAGCCTACTGAAGGTGAAGAAATCTACTCTAATATCATATGCTTTTAAAGGTAGAATAGCGTAGCGGGGATCGATACCCGTATTAAATGTTCCATCAGTTACTACAAGTATTCTTTTGCAGACACCATTTCTTGAAAGGTCTTTAAACATGCAGTAAGCTTCAACTATACCATCGCCTAAAGCCGTACCTCTTCCGAGAGGTCTTAAGCTATTAGCTGAGCTAATAAGAGCTCTAATATCGTTTGTTAAGTCTATGATAGGTAAAGAATACTCGTAGAAGGCAACAATACCTATTCTGGTAAGCGGATCGGTGGCGAGTTTCTCTCGGATAAAAGCCTTAATCGCATCTTTTGCAGTGTCCATTCTAGTGGGTTTGAAATCCCTAGCACTCATTGAAGAGCTAACGTCGACAGCTAATATGAGGTCTTCAATCAGTTTGATTACCTCTGGAATTCCTAGGTTTAGTATAGGTTTTCAGACTATAGTTAATATACCAAATAGCTTAAATATCTAACTAAGCATTCACCACCATAGTATAGAGTAAGTGTAAGGGAGAAAAAATGAGAAAATACTTCTCACTCCTAATATCCGCAATTGTAGTATTAGCACTGGTAGCAGCAATAGCGCCTGTGAAAGGCATTGTCACAGGATACAGGATTACTGTATCTCCGGCTAAAGTGTCTCCAGGAGGAATTTTCACAATAAGCATAAGCCAGGTAGCATTTACAGGTCAAATGTTCGATGTCTATCTATCCACAGACGGTTATGCTACAGGAACTAACCTCATTAAGAAACTTGCTGAAAAAGTTAAAGTCACAGAAGTAGTAGCAGCAGGTTATGTGAACATAACGTTAATGATGCCTGATGATGTAGAACCTGGAACAGGATATTACATTAAAATCACAGATGACGGCGGAAGTACATGGGCTGTCTCGAATGAAATGGAAGTACTGGATCCATCAAAGTACTATATAGACTTCCTTAATGGAACTGACGTATGCTACACAGACACTATGGCTTCCACAGACCACTTCGTGTTCAACGTGACAACAGCAGAAGAAATGGATGAGTTGCCATTACTGAAATTTGTTGCTATTAAAGAAATGGACATGTACTGGATAAAAGACTATGAAATAATAGACTTCATAGAATACTTCATCGTAGATGACGAAGCTGGTGGAGCTGGTGAAAAGTACTACACTGTATGGTCTTCGGTAGACGACTTTGCACTGCCAAATCCGGAAGGTAAACTAATAATGCTAGTGAAGGCTCTCATAGATGGAGAACCATATGTGATACCGGGAATGATAAAAGTACATCCGTCAATTGAAGTAGTAACCGCACCAACCTACGTGGGTGACGACTTCTACCTATTGCTACACAACTTCCCCAATGAAACAACAGATGGAGAAGCAATAAATGTAACGAAGATAATCTTAACAGACGCCGCCGGTATTAAACGCGAAGTTGAACCTCCAGAAAACTTAATTGACGAACTAGGTATAGCGGATCTCTGGGGCGAAGTACCAGCATTACAAGGCGGAGGAGTAGATGACGGAGTTAAAGTGACTGTAGAATTAAATGTTACAGACTTCTTAAAGGTGTCCATATGTGAAGCAACATTTACAATCAAGCCTAAAGTAGTATCAGCGCTCGTAGCTGATGCTGCTGGAGAATTCACAATACCTGCTGCTGAAGAAGTACCTGGAGACTACGTGCTGCTTAATGGTTCAGGTTTCCTAATTAGCGGCGAAACATTTAGTGCCAAGTTCTACAACGTTTCAGCAGAAGAATCGTTCACTTTAAGTATATTAGATGAGAGTTTAAGAGACGACGGGTATGCGGCATTCCTAATACAGTTACCTAAATGTATCAGTGAAGACTGGAACGGTAAATTCAAACTTAACGTAACAGGAACAACAGACACTAACTTCCTAGTATTCCCAGCAACAGGAGAATATGTTATGGAGATACCAACGGATACTTCTAAAGCTAAACTCTTCGTGAACCCAATACCGACAGTTGAAGAAATAAAGAGCGGCGATGTAAAAGTTGATGAACCATTGGTTATAGAAGGTATTGGCCTAGGAGGATATGATGTTGTCAATGTAACTGCTGTAAGACCTGAAGGTACGACAGACATATGGAAGCTTACTGCACATGGCTTCGAAAAAGAAACCGTAGATGTTGAAAAGTACGCAGTCGACCTAGGCTTACACAGTATAGAATGCGGATACTTCTATGCCGAACTAACAATGCCTCATGCACCTAAAGGAACATACGCCATATGGGCTAATGAATCAGATACTAGTGTAAGAGTTAAAGGTAAAGAGTTCGAAATAACACCAGTAATAGTTACTGTATCACCAACAGAGAATGTTGAACCAGGAACAGCAATAACTATCGTGGGCTATGGGTTCCCAGAAAACTTAGATGTACAGTTCATATGGGATATGATGTATCCAGTATACCTGTCAAG
>NJED01000021.1 GCA_002254745.1 Desulfurococcales archaeon ex4484_217_1 | reverse complement strand
GGTTCAGGTATTCTTCCTGGAAACATGCCATCGTAGTGGCAATTTACGGTTATAACTGAAGCACCAAGCTCTCTAAGGATTATAGGTGTTATATTCGATGCAGCCCCGTTAGCGCAGTCAACAATTACTCTAACTTTCTTCTTAATTTTCTGTGGACGCAGTCTTGAAATAAGTTCTCTCATGTAATCATCAATTATTTCAGGGTAAAACTCTAGTCTCCCAACAGAATCCCATTTTGCATAGTTGAATTTCTCATTGAATATGATATCTTCTAATTTTTCCTCCATAGGTATTGTAAACTCCATTCCTCTACCGTCAAAACACTTTATACCGTTATCGGGTGGGGGATTATGGCTAGCGGTAATTATAACACCTGCATTAGCGTTCAATGCAGGTACAGATTTATAGAGTAAATACTTACTAGCGTGAGATGTATGATAGATGTACACTGCCATATACATGAAGCTATTTTTGACGCTGATAGGAGAGACGTTGTTAATAGGGCGAGAGAATGCGGTGTAAAACACATAATAACTTCTGCTATAAAACCTGAGGAGGTAGATAAAGCACTTAGGGTAGTTAATGAGTTTAAAGGATATATCAGTTTAACTATAGGTCATGACCCCGTACTTGTTAGTGATGCTTTATTTAGTAGGCAAGTTGAGTATGTGAGAAAATATTCGAACATAATTGTGGGTATAGGTGAAGTAGGGTTAGATTATTATATTATTAGAGACCATAGGGAAAGGAGCAAGCAGAAAGGATTCTTTATAGAATGGATTAGCATAGCTGAGGAGCTAAACTTACCCCTTATTGTACACTCGAGAAGCGCTGGAAGATACGCTATTGAGGAAATATTAAAGTGTAAGTATTTTGACGTGGTTATGCATGCCTACGATGGTTCTATAGGCTGGGCTATGGAAGCGGCTAAGCATGGTGTTTATTTCTCAATACCGCCAAGCGTTACATTTAGTGTTCAAAAACAAAAACTTGTAAAGAAGCTTTCCCTGGAATCGCTGCTTTTAGAGACAGATTCTCCTGTTCTCTCACCGTTTAAAGGCCAAAGGAACGAACCAGCGAACATAATTTATTCAGCTAAGAAAATTGCTGAAATAAAAAATGTTTCCTTGGATAAAGTAATTGAAATAACTACAGACAACGCTTTAAACGTCTTCAAACGTTTAAGGTTAAGAATTTAATGTCCATAGTTTCTACATTCAATATTGCTACCGTGGCCTCGCCGCTCAAGTAGCCGCATGCTTCTCCAGGATTAATAAGTAATGTTTTACCAACATTTTTTAATTCTTTTTTGTGGGTATGGCCGAAAATAACAGCGTCAAACATATTACTTCTAGCTAATGCTTCAACAATTATCTTTGATGTTCCATGGGTTAAAGCAATATTTCTGCCATTAATGTTTATTGTGGCTATTTCGCCTTTTAAGTCTACATTAAATTTTTTAGCAAATTCTAGTAGGAGCCTTTTTTCGCCGTCGTTATTGCCAAAAACGCCAACTATTTTTATCCCAGCTTGGGCAAGACGCTTAAGAGTAAACGGTGCAACCCAGTCTCCTGCATGGAGAATTAATTCAACATTGTATTTCTTGAAAATTTCTAATGCTTTATCAACAGCTTTGAGGTTATCGTGGGTATCTGAGATAAGTCCAAGAAGCTTGTAGGTCATGGCATCCACCATAATACTCTCTATACTACCAAAACTTAATAATTCTTAGTTTTCAGAACTATTATTGTAGAATCAATACGTGGTTTAGTTAGAATTCCTTAACTATGGTTTAAAATATGCCTGTGAAAACTATTTCTCAAGTAAGGATTGAAAGCGACAATGTAGTTTTTGGATTAACCCCTCCAACACTCATAGTTGGTGAAGGCGGATACCCTGAGGTAAACATATATGCTGGAATAGCTCCAACAGCAGATCCTAAAGTATATGATGATCCAGAGTTTTGGTGGGGAAGGTTTTCTCTCGAAAAAATTATTGAACTTCGCTCTTCTCTTCTGCTTCCGCGGAGAAGATTTAAGGTATCGGTTGCAAGATCAGGAGATATTTTTGAAATACAGTTAGCATCGGCTTCGAGAAAACCTGTAGACACCGAGGCTAAGCTTAGGAAGAAACCTTACCCAGTACTTAGGTTCGATGGGCTTTTAGCTCCTTTAGGCCCTACAGCGCCCATGGAGAGAATTAGGATTGTAAGTAATCCCTCGGTGGATAGGGTAGTTGAGAAAATTGTTAGTGATTATGATTTAAAGGCTAAAGATGCTGTGGCTATTCTCTATAGCCACGGTATTTCCGTATACGACATTATTAGGGTTTTCTCCGCAGGTTTACTAGGCCGGTTAAAAGAGAGAAAATTAGTACCAACACGATGGGCTATAACGGCTGTAGACTCTACAATTTGTGAAATGCTGTTTAAGAAGATAAGAAAATATAAGCCGATAAATAATTACATTGTTTACCATACAACATACATAGGTAATCATTTTGAAGTATTGCTAATACCGGGTGTATATTCGTTTGAAATGCTTGAAGTATGGTTACCTAGAACAGTATGGACTAGAAAATTTTCTTCTCCAATAATTATTGAAAACTATGAACTATGGGACGGTAGGGTGAGACGTGGTATTGATGGCGGATATTATGCGCTCAAGCTTGGCATTTTAGAGAACCTCTATCGCCTACGGAGACAAGCACTTATCATAGCGATAAGAGAAATAAGGCCCGAATACTATGCACCCGTTGGAAACTGGCATATCAGAGAAAGTGCTAGGAAAATGTTCTCTAAGAAGCCTGAAAAATTCGATAGTTTAAATGAAGCCTTAACTGCAATTAGCAGAAGACTGAGCATAGACATTAGGGACATAGTTAATAATTCTGTCTTGTTGAGAAATATATTAAGGCAAGAGAAAATAACAAGATATTTATCATAGTAGTGTACTTAGTTTTCTAATGTCGTCTCTACTTATTTTCCTTATAAATGATGCTAGTAATTTTGAAGCATAGACAGCATCTTTAATGTCTAAAACTTCTATTGGCGAATGTATATAACGGCATGGTATAGATATTGTTGCAACAGGCACGCCTTCTCTTGAAACCATTATTGCAGCAGCATCTGTTGCTCCGCCTGGTAATACTTCTAACTGGTAAGGTATTTTTTCTTCTTCAGCTATTTTTATTAATAGCTCTCTTAACTTTGGATGTGAAATATTACCTTTATCCATAACCTTTATTGCGGGACCCTTACCTAGCACTGTTATCCAATCTTTCTCATCAACTTCAGGAATATCGTTAGCCGTAGTTACATCTACGGCTATGCCGACATCTGGTTTAACAGCGAAAGCTGAAACAGTGGCGCCTTTTAACCCTATTTCCTCTTGAACAGTAAAAACACTATATACTTCAGCTTCATGTTTTACATTATTTAGGAGTTTTAATGCAAAGATTAATGACGCTACACCCACTCTATCGTCGAAAGCTTTTCCTGTAACCTTGTCTGTACCCCCTAGCCTCACTACCTCCCTATCTAAGACCGCAATAGAGCCCACGTTAATACCAAGTTCCTTTACTTCATCGTAACTTGTAGCCCCTATATCTATGAATAGCTTTTTTATTTCAAGAACTTGCTTCTTTTCCTCGGGCGTCATCAAGTGGGGGGGTTTAGCTCCGATAACGCCTCGTACCTTGACATCTCCGGCACAAACTATTACTCTTTGGCCTGGCAGAATTCTCTCATTCCATGAGCCTACGCCAATAAAGCGTAGGAACCCTCTTTTATCAATATGTGTTATCATTAACCCTATTTCATCCATATGTGCTGAGACCATTACTTTAGGGCCGTTTTCTTTTCCTCTTTTAAATGCTATTATATTGCCTAAGCTCTACAGCTTCTGAAAGCTTTTTTAAGAGTATGAAGAACTGGGCTTTTTCCGATTCAGAAACCATACTTAACACCACTAACTTATGATGAGTGCTCTGCGTTATAAAGTTCCTTTCTAATCTTCTACAGCAATACCTAATACTTCGTGAAAAGTGTTCTTTTTGCAGACTGTGCAATAATGGTATAGTTTACCTATTTTGCGTAGGTCATAGCTTACATCAAGTACCCACTTCGTATGGCACCTCTTACACATTAGCAACCACTTAGTCATTCACTACTACCCTATGAATGTCTTCAGTATTTTCTCTACAGTTACTGTAGTAGTTTTTATATTATCTATCGTTTTTCTTAAGTCCTCCGGTAGAAAGTCCTCTATTATGTCAATAGTTTCAAGCGGCATGTACATAGTCTTTCTATACTTTATGAAGCCGCATTTAGAGCATTTTAGTATTTTAGTTAGTTTTACCATGGGCCTAAAGTTTTTTGATGAAATCTCTTTACTCAAATATATTGGTCCTTCAATACTAACATAGATATTAACAGTTTTCTCCCCGCCGCCGAGGTAGCTGCAGTGAGGGCAATACTCAGTAGAGGAGTTTACTATTTTTACATAACTCACTGCACTTACACTTGGAACTTCGAGCTTAGTGCTAATTGCGCCCATATCTTTTCTTGCTTCTTTATTTGGACTATTCTTAGCTTTCACACCATTTACTTTTTCCTTAATACTGCCAAATATTGAATGAAGAGTTGCTAGCACCGTATTAACCTCATAGATTAAAAGTTAAGTGCTTGTTTAGTTTTTAGTATTATCGCCTCAACAAAGAATCACCCAACTAATATAAGATCTATTATGTGTAAATTGGTTGTACCAGTGTTTGTTATTGTATGTTTTAGGGCTACAGGAATATACATGAGTAAAAGAGGTTCGAGAAGCATAGTTTTTCCTAACTCGGGGCATTCGACTTTACCTACGCCTTCAACAACATAGTATATGTGTTCATAGTTTCTCTCAATATTTCTCTCAATTTTCTTACCTGGCTTAATGATTATTGAATTTATTCTTAAGCTTCTCTTTCTCTTAATAAATTTCCTATAAAGTTCAAATACGATGAAATCGCCTGAAAAGGAGACCTTAGCTGCTTGGTCAATTATTCTTCTCGGTATCATAGCCTTTAACCCTAATTACACCTTTATTTACAAGCATATCTAGGTATTTTTTAAGAACCTTACGTATTTTCCTTCGTCTGCTGATACTACCATAGAGTTTCATCGCCGTTTTTCTTATGCTCTCTGTTCTCGTGAGATCTTCAAGAATTTTTCTTTCCTCCTGAGGAATGTTTTTACAGTATCTTAGGGCTATCCTGGCTATTTCAACAGGTCTAAGCCCTAACCATGGTTCCCTTACGTCCAGACTAGATAGTTTCTTCGTAACTATGAACTCTATTATAGTAACTACGTCGTTTGGGCTTATCTTACCATAACTTTTCTCAAGTTCTTTAAGAAGCATTTTCACCGAGGGGAATCCGTCTTTCCTAGCATCATCATCTATTAGTTCTTTCACTTTCTTATACTTGACGTTAATGATTTTCGCTAAAGCTACGGGCTTTCCTCCGCCATGTATTATTACTTCATCGTATTTCGGCTTGATTATTCCAAGCCTTATAGTGGTTTTCTTTACACCTTTAAGTATTAAATCAACATACTCGCCTTTCACCATTAAGTGTCTTCCTATAAACTTTATCCTTGATGTATGACTACTTGTAAGCAATGATTTAACCCTCACCGATAATGTTTTAACACAGGATTAAGATATAGCTTCTATGGAGAATACGCAATGATGAATAGTTTTATACTTTAGGCGTTGAAGCGAAAGCAGATGTAATAGGGCCAAAGCGCTGAGCTTATATGGGATACTCTACTTCTACTATCTTTCCCTCCCTTGCTGATCTTATTATTGCTTCACATACCGCTAAGGCTCTTATACCGTCTACTCCTGTTGCTCTTGGCTCTTTTTTGCTAATTATTGCTTCTAAGAAGTCTTTGTCTTCAAGCAGTAACGGTTCTTGCATCGTTATTTTCGGTTTTAAAATACCGTCCTCTCTAAGTATAGTAAGTTCGTTTCTTACAAAGTCAACATTTACTACAGCATTTTCGCCTGTTAACGACAAATATCTTATCTTATACGGGGTAATCCAGTTTGCTTCAAATATTGCTGAGTATGTCTCATAGTTTATGAGCATTGCTGCATGGTCTTCATAGTAACTATGTCTCAAACTCCCAATGTTAGCGTAAACTTGTCGTGCTTTCTCTCTGAAAATGTAGTGGAGTAAATCTATATCATGTATTGCTAAGTCTTTAACTACACCTACATCCCATGGTCTATTAGGCCATAGAGATGTTCTCTTACTGTTGACCGTAATTATTTTTCCAAGAACGTTGCTTCTTATGATATTATTGGTTACATAATCTACTAGGGGATGATATCTCATAATGAATCCTACGGCTATAATCAATCCTAAACTTTTTGCTTCACCATACACTTTCAATGCTTTATCTATGGTGTCCGTCATGGGTTTTTCTATTAAAACATGAATGCCGTTATTAAGAGCTGCTATAGCGTGTTCATAATGTAGAGGAGTTGGTGTAGAAATTATTGCAGCATCGATGTCTCTTTCAACTGTTAAAGCCTTCTCTATGGAAGAGTAGAATTTAGCCCCATAAATTTTTGACACGTATTTTCCTCTATCAATATTAATATCGACGACAATGATGTCCTTTACCAGGCTCCCATATAAGCTTCTTAATACTCTAACATGGTTTACGCCCCAGCCGCCAACGCCGAATACCGCTACTTTCAGCATACATGTTCACCGAAACTACTACTGTAATGTGATCAGAATACTTTTTCTATATTTTAAAGTAAATATATGTTTGGTAATATGGTGTTGAGCGTCGAGGAACTAGTACTTAATTTCCTTAAGGAAAATCCGGGATCTAAGCCTAGAGAGATAGCGGAGGCACTCGGTATCAGCTATAATAGGGTTAGAATAGCCCTTTACAAGTTAAGAGAAAAAGGATTAGTTATGAGAACAGAAAAAGGCTACACTGCCACATATAGAGCAGAATTTAGGTCTTTTAGAGAAGAGGGAAAACACATTGTGTTAAGGCAAGTTAGGGAAGATGCTGTTCAAACCTTATCTGAAAAACTAAGCATATTGGAGAAAAAAGTAAGTACTATGGAAAGACGTATTGAGGAAGCAGAAAATGTTTTGGAAAATTTAAAAACAGAGATAAGAGATTTAGAGGTTATAAGTAAAAAACTTAGCAGAAACCTTGATACGTTAAAAAGCAAATTAAATGAATTCCTAAAGTACTCTAAAAAGTATATGGTGAGAAAACAGGTTGAAGATGAATTTCTAAGTTTACTAAGTGCAGAAAAAATATTGAGTATAAATAAGGCGAGGGGCTTAGCAAATAGACCTATTGAAGACTATGTGAGAGAAAATAAGGTGGTTATAGTATCATCGTATGTTGTTGATAAAGAGTTTTATGATAAATTTAGGAAACTCTTCCCCATATCTAAGGATGAAGTTAAACTTCTTGATGAGAAGTTTAAGTTGCTATTGAGGGTTATGATGGATGAAGGATTAGCCTATTTACATAGAGGTATCGAATACAGAATAGCTTAGTTAATTATGAAGCTTCTCTATAAGTAATAATAGTGTGAGGCCTTGTTCTAGTATTTGATTCAACAACACTGCCAGCATAAAGTACGTTGTTAGCGCCTATGTAAACGTTACAACCAATGATAGCACCTAGTTTAGTAACCATTTTGCCTCTAATCCGTATTGGATGAAGTCTACTAACCTTTACTCCTGTTGGTAGGATGTTTAGCGTTACCGTGTGAGGCCCTATTACACTGTACTCCCCTATTACACTATCCCCTACATAGCTGTGGGAACTTACAGTTACACTAGGCTGCATTGAGGAGTACTTTACTTCGCTAAACGCACCTACAATAGTATTTTCCTCTACTGAAGCGTATTTTCGTATTAAACAGTGATCTCCTACAAAACTATTTTTACCTATATAAACAGGTCCTTTAATAACAGCATAGTGGTTTATTTCAGCATTATCGTCTATTATTACAGGGCCTTCAATTACAGCTTTCGACGATATCATAGCGTTACTGCTTATTTGTGAATATTTTAAGTCTTTAAGCACATATTCGTTGGCTTTTAAAATATCCCAAGGATAGCCTATATCAACCCACCAATCCTCCCAAAAACATGGCGCCATGGTAGTTTTTTCAGCTAATATATTGAGAGCATCTGTGAAGCTATTTTCTTCTACATAGTCAAGAAACGTTGGTGGTAAAACGAAAATTCCCGCTATTGCCAAAGTACTTTCTGCTTTTTCCGGTAGAGGTTTTTCCTTAACATTCACTATTTTATTTTCGCTAACGTACGCTATGCCATATGATTCAACATCTAGTTTAGGTGAGAGAAGTATTGAAGCATCGGCTCCACTGTTAATATGCGTTTCTAAAGTTCTTACGTATGCTTTGGGGCTAATTACTATATCTCCATAGGCAAGTATGAACATTTGTTTACCTAAAAGTTCCTTAGCAGTAAGTATGGCGCTTTCAATACCCTCACCCCTCTGGTAAACTATCGTTAAGGGCATTATATTGCTCCATTTATCTTCAACGTACTTTGCTAGTTTTCTGTGAGATAGAACGATTATCACTTCATCTAATGGTAATTTTCTCAGACCTTCAAGAACATAGTCTATAACAGGCTTACCTACTATTCTGACCATAGACTTAGGTACACAATCAGTTAATGGTTTAAGTCTCTCCCCCTTCCCCCCAGCTAATACTACGGCTTTTAATCTATAATGGAACATTAATATTCACCCTTATTCAACAGTCACTGTTTTAGCTAGGTTTCTTGGCTTATCAGGGTCATAACCTCTTTTCACTGCAGTATAGTATGCTAGCAATTGCAAAATAGGAGTGTATGTTATTGGTGCTAATATGTAGTTATGTGTGGGCATTTTAATGCTATAATCTAAAATTTCCTCGAATTTCTTAAAGTCTTCTGGGATTAATCCTATGGTTAAAGCGTTTCTAGCTTTCATTTCCATTATGTTTCCTAATATATTTTCACTATTTTCATCGCTTAGAACTATGAAGAGCACTGGGAAATCCTTCTCGATTAATGCGATTGGACCATGCTTACTCTCTCCAGCAGGATATGCTTCGGCATGTATATAAGCTATTTCTTTTAATTTCAGAGCACCCTCCATAGCTATTGGTACTCCCAACCCTCTACCGAGGTAGTACATGCTTTTTGTATGGTTTCAGCAATGCTGTTAACATATGCTTCATGTTTCATTATAGTTTTCTCGACAACCTTCGGCACATGTTCAAGTTGCGCTTTTAAACCGCGTATTTCATTTTTACCTAATGAACGCTAGCTCTACAACTACTTGAGTCGTAAACGTTTTTGTTGCTGCTACACCTATTTCCGGGCCGGCTCGCGTATATACTGTTAAATGGCTTTCTCTAGGAATAGCGCTGTCAATTACGTTGGATATCGTTAAAATTTTTGCTTCTCTCTTCTTGAACTCTCTAACAGCCATGAGCGTATCTATGGTTTCCCCGCTTTGAGAAATAGCTATTAGTAAGTCTCCGGGTTTAACGGATTTACAATATTTATTATATTCGCTAGCTATCAGGGGTATGGAAGGTATTCCTGCTAAGCTATTAAGATAATAGTCTAATACTAGTCCTGCGTGAAAACTTGTTCCAGCTGCAGCAATAAATACTCTCCTTGCTTCAATCACCATTTTAGCTGCTTCATATATTTCGCTGCTTAGACCATTTATCGTTTCTCTTAGAGCTCTTGGTTGTTCATGTATTTCCTTCAACATGTAGTGCGGGTAACCTGCTTTAGCAGCCATTTCAGCTGTCCAGCTAATTATCCTAAATCTCCTGCTTAGGTCGACAGGTTTTTCCTCAAATAAGTCTTCAATGAACACCCTTGTCGGCGTTATATAGCCTACTTCATAGTCTCTAACAACAATTATTTTCCTAGTATAATCTAGGAAAGCAGGAATATCACTAGCTACGAAGTTGTATCCTTCGCCAATACCTATTATTAGTGGTGAATCTTTTTTAGCGAAAAATATTTTGTCAGGTTCTGAAACAAGTATTGCTGCTATAGCGTAGCTACCTTTAATTTCCTTTATGGTCTTTTTAAACGCAGTATAGGGTTCTAGTCCCTCATTTAAATATTCTTCGATTAAATGAGCTACTACCTCAGTATCTGTTTCACTCCGGAAAATATGTCCTTTAAGGATAAGTTTCTCCTTTAATTCTAAATAGTTTTTAATTATACCATTATGTACTATTGCCACCATACTTCCACAGTCTAAATGTGGGTGGGCATTATTATCACTTGGTGCGCCGTGCGTAGCCCATCTGGTATGGCCAATGACAGTATTGCCAGGCATACCATCGAAATTCAGTTTCTTATGAACTTCATGTATTTTTCCCTTACCTTTCCTAACAATGATCCTATTTTTAAATATGGAAGCTAGCCCTACGCTATCATAACCTCTATACTCTAATCTTTCAAGACATTTCCGTATTATTTTTGCAGGATTTTCCAGTTTACCAGGTAAACAAGTAACGCCAACTATACCGCACATTACATTCTTAGCCTCTTCAAAACCCTTAATAATACTTGCCTATCTAGTCGTAACGTAGTGATAGGCTTAGGTATAAAGTTGCAAAGAAGAACAATTAGTAAAACATTGTGTACAAGCACAGTAAGCGCACCTAAAATATTAAAGTGAGTATACAAGTACTCCATTAGTTCGTAAAAGCGTACTCTAAAGAAAGCAATAATATTTTCAACTATGAACTTTGCCGAACCTTCAAAAGACATTAACAATAGCTCTTTAGCATTATATGGGGTCATATCTTCCTCGATGATGATTTCTTCGTCAAGCACTGCAGGTGGAAAATAGTATAATAATGGGTATATGAGAGAACCCGTTAACGTAGCCAGTAACAGCACGTATTTGAAAATGTTTTTCTCTTTTCTACTTAAGGTGTAAGTTATGAAGGGATAAGCCCATAGAATGTATTGAGGGTTTTGAACTTTGTTAAATATTATAAAGGCTAAAACTAGGGAGCCTATAACCTTGAATATAGCTTCCTTATTTCCTTCCCTAATATCTGCTTTAACTAAAATGAAAATATATATCAATATAAAGATAGGTATCCAAATCCAGCTTAGGATGTTCGCGTAAGCAAATTCATAATTAGAAATTAGCATGGGAACATTAAATAATGATAACATTTGCGGATATCTTGATGCATGGAATTCAAGAACCTTCTTAATCATAAGCACAGGATTGTATATTAGAAATGGTAAAGAGATAGCTATTATTGGTGTTATAAAGAATAGAAGAAATTTACCTAATTCTTTTCTGCGATGTCTAAGAACCTTAAACGCTAATGGGACGAGAATTATAGGAACAAATTTTAAGGCAGTACCTAGACCCCAAAATAAGCCTGCTTTATCGTATTTTCTCTCTACGAAAGAATAAGCTCCTAAAACCATAAATAATACCATTAACGGGTCAAACTGGTATGCCAGATAAACTATCCATACAGGTATTCCGAAAATCCACCACTTTGCTACCTTCCATCCTTCTTTCTTGTATAATATGTAGCCTGTTAGAGCTATAGCTAACATTAAGGGTATTCTCATAAGTAGTTTCATAAAGTCTATGTAGAATGTTGAACTCGCTATGTTAGCTAAGTTTATTATGAATGCTATAAGTGCCTTGGAAATTATGTATGTTAATATGAACACTATTGGCACTAAAGGCATGTAGCCTGCCTTCCTTGCATCGCTGTATATACTCAAGATATTTTTGTTCTCAGCTATTTTAGCCCACTCCATGAACACTTTTATATCATAGTAGTTCCACGCTATCCAGCTTGTAACTATAAGCATTACAATAGCGAAACCGAATAACAGCTCCTCCTTATGTTGCTTCAAAAACTTAGCAATAGGTAATGGCATACAATTTTCACTACTTGAATTTAGTTGAAAAATACGTTTTAAGTGTTATCTAAAGTGACTATTTTTGAATTTCAACAGTTACTCCTTTAGCTGATATTTGCGTATCCATCGGCGCTCCGCCAATAATACTTATTGCCGTACTTACTTCAGCTATTCTTCCCGGAGCCAATGCTATCATGCAGCCTCCACCGCCTGCCCCTGTAAGCTTTGATCCTAGAGCACCTGCTTGTCTTGCGGCATATACTAGGTCATTTAGTTCTTTAGTTGAAACGCCTAGAGCATCTAATAATCCATGGTTTATGTTCATTAGTTCACCGACTTCTACAACATTTCCTTTAAGTAATGCTTTTTTTGCTTCTTCAGTTACTTTCCCTATTAACCTGATTATTGTACTTATTATTTCTTCTCTTTTTCTCTTAAGACGTTTAACCTTGGCTACTAATTCTTTAGTAGTGCTTTTTCTTTCAACATAACCTATTACAATTGGATATTCATTTTTTAGTTTAAGGTGTTCTATTATTGGCTCACCAGTTCTCGGTTTTATATATAATGTTCCTCCATATGTTGCTATTGATGTATCCATAGGGCTCGCAGCGCCCTGAACCTCGAGTTCTGTTCTATGACCTAATTTTGCTATTTCCCTTTGAGATAACTCATAACCTAGTGCGTAAGCATACGAGGCTACAGTTGCAACAGCTACAGCAGCACTTGTACCTAAGCCCGCACCTACAGGCATTGTTGACCTTACTTCAATATTTGCTCCCTTCATTTCACCAACGTAGTTTGCCGTCAGTTCAACAGCTTTCTTAATATAACTAACAGCTGAAACAACTCTTCCATAATCTGTTTCTAACGTTAATTCGCCGGTATCACTAATGAATGTTAAAACAATACCTGGTATTTTTAGATCCATTGCAGATATCTTTAGGTTCTTATCGCTTCTAAGAGCGGTTTTAACATATAGTCTTCGCGAAATAGCTGTAACTATTGCTGGTTCACCATACACTATTGCGTGTTCTCCAAAGAGCGTTACCTTGCCAGGTGCAGAAGCAATAACCTGAACTGTCAAGTCCAATCACCTAAGCTAAAACGGGCTTGCAACGCTTTCTCCAAAGTTCAGCGCATCTACTAATTGTTTTACATCGAAAGCCACAAATCCCATTGCTGCATCAGGCATTTTCTCTTTAACCTTAGTTTTGAAGTAATTTATTCTATCCTCATACTCTTTAGCAGTATCTACAATAGCTATTTCCTCGTACACAAAAACAGTGTCTCCTTTTCTAGCCGTACATATTAAGTGTAAAGCCACTTCCCTAACCATTTCCTTAGTTCTTATGCAGAAGAACCTCTGAGAACCTTCAGTTATTTTTACGAAATCATTAAAGTCCATAACGTAAGCTATAGCTCCTGCCACACGTAACACCTATATTTAGGTTGAAATAGACAATTATAAAACAGTTAGGTATATACGTATTTTAGGTAGGACTGCAATGTCTGAAGAACTACCGTTAGAACTCAGGATTAAGCTGCTAGAAAAACAGAAGAAAATAATTAAAGAGAAATTAAAGAAGGAAAAACAGAAAACATTTGAATATAAGCCTAAAGAAGTAGTGCTCTCCGTTCTCGATGAAAGGGCTAAAGAAGTTTTTGCCGAAGCTGAGAGACAGTATCCGCATTTAATAGACTATGTCACTGATATTTTAGCAAAATACATTATTGAGAACAAGGTTAAAAATATGGACGCTTACCAGCTATACAATATCCTTTTAGCGCTAGGGCTTAGAGTGAAGCTTCCATTAAAAATAAGGTTTGTAAGACATGGTGAAGAATATACTGTAGAGGAATATGTAAAAAATGAGTAAAGAAATTCTCTTCAAATGCTCGAAATGCAGTACTATATATCATGAACCAAGAATTATCTGCCCTAAATGTAACGGACTTGTTCTTACGCACTACTCTAGGCCAAAGCACCTAGAAATACATGGCGAGTACGAAGGTATTTGGAAGCTTAAAAAGCACCTACCTCCAATACCGTTTAACTATGTAGTTTCCCTGGATGAAGGAAGTACTCCATTATTAAAAATAGAGAATTTTGCTTCGAAAATTAAGTACAAAGGTAAGATACTAGTCAAAGATGAAACAAGAAATCCTACTGGAAGTTTTAGAGACCGTGTTGCAACAGTAATTGTCTCCCATGCGCTGTACGTTGGAGCGAAGAAGCTAATATGCGCTACAGATGGCAATACGGGTGCTTCTATAGCGGCTTATGCAGCTAAAGCTGGCATAGAATGTACCGCTATAGTTCCTAAAAACGCTGATTACGGTAAAATCTTGCAAATGATTGCCTATGGCTCTAAGATTTTAGAGCATGGTGAAATAATAGATGAAGCTGTGTTGAAAGCTTTACAAATATCTTTAGCAAACAACTACTATCAGGCAACAGCAGAGCTTAACCCTCTCTCCATTGAGGGTCTTAAGACGATATCATATGAAATACTGATGAAGATGAAAAACGTACCTGAATGGATAGTTACACCTGCTGGGTCTGGCTTAACGCTGCTTAGCCTTGCTTTAGGTTTTAAAGAATTACACGAGCTGGGTTTCGTTAAGAAAAAGCCAAGATTTCTCATAGTTCAATCTTTAGCTTGTTCCCCGATAGTTGACGCTATAGAGAAAAGTGAAAAAGAGACTATGATCAAAGAGTTTAAAAAACATATACCTGGACTAGATTCATGCAAACCCTTAATCCTACCCCATGTGATAAAGCTGGCTAAAGAGTATGAGTGTAGAGGTGTAAGAGTAAGCTATGTTGAAACACTAAACCATGTGGATGCAATAGCAAAACTTGAGGGCCTATTCCTAGAACCAGCTGCTGCATCGGCTTTTGCAGGACTAGCTAAAGCTGTAAAAGAAGGCATCATAGAAGGCGACGAAGAAATAGTTGTTTTAGCTCCAGCTACAGGTTTGAAGGCATCAATGTTATATGCAAGAGAGCCCTCAAGGAAAAAATACGTGCCTAAGCTTTCAGGTATAAACACGAAAGCTATGATACTTGAAGTTCTAAAAAGTAAAGGACCTATGCACGGATATGGGTTATGGAAAGAACTGGGCTTAATGTTATCAGTGCAAGCAATATATCAGCATCTGGAAGAACTGAGGAGAAAGGGCCTGGTTAAGGTTGAAGTTAAGGGAAGAAGAAAGATCTATAGTTTAACAGATAAAGGCTTAAGGATTTCTGAAGTACTTGGTAAAATATGAGTAATAGGCTTTATCAATCTTCTTAATGTATCTTAGAGCCTCCATAGGCTCCAGAATCCCTGCTCTTGTCTCTCTGAGAACCCTCCCATAAGCTATAAACTTTGCCCACCTATGCCTTCTAAATGCTTCTCTTAAGAGAGGGCATCCATAGATATGGTCTGTAGTTTCATTTAAGACTTTACTTGAAATAAATTTAGTATCAAATTTAGTTAGAGAAAGCGCTCCTGGAAGATTAACTCTAATAACCCTGTAGTCATCGATAAACATTATCGAACTATAGGATGTGGAGAGTAAATCCCCGAAAAATATTAGCGACATACCTTTATTTTTCACCCACTCATACATAGTTTTAATCAGTATAGGATAACATAAACTACATGGAATTACTTTACCTTCTAAGGCAGCATTTATTACCTCGTCAAAACTTTCTTTAGGCTTGATGAAGTGATGCTCTAAGTTAAGTTTTTTCGTAGCTTTCACTATTCTCTCCTTAATATCATCGGGTATAATGAAGGGTCCAGGATCGACGGTTAATGCTATGGGCTTTAAACCGAGTCTCCATAGCAAATATAATGTTGCTGTACTATCCACACCTCCTGAATAAGCAACAGGAACTACAATGTCAGTTTTTTCTAAGCAAGGTATTGTTCTAGGAGGATACCTTAATTCTGCTTCAAGAAGCTTTTTAACGTAATTTTGTAAAACCCTTTTCTCTATGGGATTCTTTAAATGGTTTAGTATGGTATTTAGCTTTTCAAGAGCACCTTTTATCCTTCTCTTCTTTACAAGAAGGTCCACATATGTGATAACAGTTACGTCTTTAACACCTAGTTTCTCTTTTAACTTCTTTACCCTTAAGCCTCCATAGCCTATAAGCGAACTTTTATCAGGCCTATCTAAGACCACTATATAAAGTATCTCTTCTCTGCTATCATATACTACATTAACTATTTTAGGCTCGTATTTGGGTATAACCTTACTTTCAACATCGATTTCGCGAAGTATATTTGCTATTTCTCTCTAGAAACACCTAAAATAATTTTAAGTAATGGATGTGTTCAGCGGAGGTTCATTGCATCACTATTCAGAGTGACCGGTTTCATCACTCTTTCCTATATATAGGTCTTTTACTTAGAAGCATAGGCATAGGTAATGGTTTCCAAGGATACTTCTCTATTTCATTTTTAATCATTCTCGCAAGTTTCTCAGGCTCAATAGATATAACATCCTTTCTTCCTCTAATCCTGACTGTTAGTTTCCCGCTCTCTACCTCTTTCTTGCCTATAACAACTATGTATGGTATCCAGCTTTTCTCGGCATCTCTAATTTTTCTACTTAAAGTTTCATCTCTATCGTCAACATCGACCCTAACTTTAGCTTCTTCTATCTTCTTAGCTACATTAACACTATGGTCAAGAAATTCCTTACTCACTGGTATGACTCTTACCTGTATAGGAGATAGCCATGTAGGTAAACGGGGTTTTTCGCCTTTTTTCTCCATTAATGCGGCAGTATCTAGTAAGGCATAGAGGTATCTTTCTAAGGAACCTATTATTGCCGTATGTATTATTACAGGGTATTTTTCCATGCCTCTCTCGTCAACGTACTTTATGCCGAATCTTTTAGCATTACCTATGTCTATTTGGAAAGTACCTATCTCTCTAGGTCTCTTAAGGTGATCTATTATATTGTACTCAACGTTTATTACCCAATAATACTTTCCTTCAGGATAAAATACTAAAAGTACTGGTTTTCCCTCTCTTCTAACTAGTTCTAGAACGTAATCCCAATGTTTATGTAGGAAGCTCTTAGTTATATTGTATATTGCATAGTATTCCCTACCTATCTTCCTTATTTCCTCAAGTATTTTGCTTTGAACTTTAAAGGTCAGCTTCTTAGCTTCCTCTAGATCTCTAGCAATTATGTGTAAGTCAGGCATGTAGAATTTTCTAAGCCTAAAGCATAATGTTAGTTCTCCTGGTTTCTCCAACCTATAACTATCAGCTACTTCAAATACTCCAAATGGTAGGTTCTTATAGCTTATGATCCAGTCTTTAAGCATAGCAAATTGCTGATGGCATGCTGCGAACCTTAGAATTAACTTGTTTCCTCCCACTCTCAAGCTATAAAGTCTGGAGCCGAAAAGTTCAGCATGTTCTCTTACAGCATCTACGTTTAGGCTGAACATGTTTGTTCCTTTAACGTAAAATACTGGTATGTCCAAACTTAGAGTAATGTTCCAAGAATACTCCGATAGTAAATCTACAATCAAAGCTCCTTCAGGCCCATACCTCATATGTCCATGGTCCGAGTAGGGTTCCCATTCTATTGAGAACTTAGAACAATAGGATGGTATTAGCGAAGTTCCTCCTGGAAGTTTCTTCTTAAATGCTTCTTTCTCAACAAGAATTCTAAAGTTTTCATCTTTGAAATCGTATTCCTCTGGAGCATAAATTTTTCCTTCAGGTGTTAAGATCGCATATTCATGTTCTACTTCAACTTCTTCCTCAGGTTTCTCAGCTTTAATTTCCCTTGAAAGTTCAGATAAGGGATGTCCATAACAGCTTATCTTAAATGCCTTATACCATCCAAATGGTGCCTTATGGACTTTAATACCTTCGCCTTTAAGTCTTAAGTGAAGTTTTTGCAATATGCTTATGGCTTCTCCCGCTGTAGCTAAATTCCTGGAGAGATGAGCGTAAGGATATATGACTATTTCTGAAGCCTTCACGTTTCTCGCAACTTCCATGATTTCTTCGGCAGCTCTTTTAACTATTGAAGAGGCATTATCATAGTCACCTTCTTCAACCGTTGTAAAAGCAACTAACACGTTTTCTCCAAAATATCTTCGGTTTTCCTCTGTAAGTTCTTCAGCTTTCGCTAAGGCTTTCTGCTTAGCTTCATAGGAGAATTTTTCAGCATGTATTAGTAGTATTCTCATGGTTTACACCAATTTTTAGGTCTGAAATGTTTCATTTCTAACTTCAACTACTTAAATCTTTACATCAAATCCTATTTAGAACTTAGATTATGCTTTCGCCAAGTAAATTATTAGTTAAGTTTAACTATAATGCAAGACTATTAGTATGTCGGGGATATTTTCATGGTAAAAGGTATAGTGTTAATTAGCACTGAAACTGGTGCTGAGGAAGAAGTTCTACTTAAGCTCAACAAGTTCCCCGAGGTTATATCTGCATACTTAGTTTATGGAATTTACGATGTTGTGGCAATTATTGAAGGTGAAAGCTTAGACGATATAAGATCAATAGTTTTCAACAGAATAAGGAAAATTAAAACAGTAAAATCCACAGTCACCATGGTTGTAGTTAAAGAAGTAGGTAAGACATGAAATATACGAGTTTATACGGTTATTTACACTATATTTAATACAATATTAAACAACTAATTCTACATTATTTCATGCGTTATATCCTTACTATAGCCCCTAGTTTCTGGTGTTATAGGTTTAGGCAAAGGTATTGGTGGAGGTATTCCTATTTCTCTAGACATAATAACGGCTTCCGTTAATGTATGATGTAGTGTTGCTAAAAATATGCTTCTAGGTGGTTTTTTCTTTTTACTTAAATTCTCATACATATTAACGACATCTTTTTCACTGCCTGAAACTACTATATGCCCTTTTAACGTTATAGTAGCTATTAGAGGGGTTGTTGTTAAGTTAAATACGAACGGTATTTTCAACGTTGAAAGATGCTTCTCAATATCACCACTAGGTATGGTGAGTTGAGTGTGATACTGTATTTGTGAAGGTAGTTTCTCACTGACACGCTCAGAACCTAACAGTAATAACAACCATTACCCTGTATCCACCTTAAATAATAGTGATACTAATATCTAAGAAGTCTGTAGGCAATGGTCTACCCTTAGAAGTATATTCATCATACTTCCTTCTTAGAAAATCAAGGAAAACAGGACAACCATCATACTTACTCATACTTCCTTCTTAGAAAATCAAGGAAAACAGGACAACCATCATACTTACCCTCCCTAGTACACTTCTCACCCAAAGTAATAAAGCACATTTTAGTCTTATGATCCCAATAAGGGCATCTTTTATAGTATTTTCTTGCTGATTTCATCATTCTTTCTACCCATACTGTTTTTGGGTCTTTCTTTGTTTCTTTGGGTGTTTTAGCGTATTTTTCCAGCA
>NJED01000073.1 GCA_002254745.1 Desulfurococcales archaeon ex4484_217_1 | reverse complement strand
TATGCTAAACCTTATATACAATTATCGTATACATTAGATTGGGATATAAGCTTGAACACAACGACGCTAAGCATTAGAATTAAGAAAGATCTTAAGGTGAAAATGAAGAAGTTCAAAAATATTGACTGGAGAAGGGAGATAGAGCGATTTATCGAAGAAAAAATTAGGGAATTGGAGTTAGGGAAAATCCTAAACACTATAGATAATGTGTTAAAGGACATTCCCCCATCAAAGGAACCTGCATGGAAGACAATTAGAGAAATGAGGGAGTCAAGGTAAGCTTAATGTATGTCGTAGATTCATCTATATTCGCAAGTATTATAGTTAAAGACGAATTTTATCACAAGGCTAGAATGTTCCTTAAATCGAATAGGAAAACCGACTTAATTACCGTAGACCAAGCATTTATAGAGACCGCTAATGCATTATGGAAGCACGTTTATCTACTCAGGAGAATTCCCATGGACAAATACTCTACTCTAAGAAAGATTATAATACCATTAATAACCAATAGTGTTGCAAAGATATATAGTTCGAGAGATTTACTTGAAGATGCAACCGATTTTGCAATAGACTACGGTATCACCGTCTATGACGCGGTATATGTGATATTAGCGTTGAACAATAAATGTAAATTAGTAAGCTTTGATGAGAAGTTACATGATGCTCTTAAAATGAAGAATTTAGATGTAGTTTACACACCTTAAACCAAGAATTTAAGCTATCTCAATAATTAAGTGAACGTGGCTATTTCTTCATACACTCCACTACGTAGTAATGTAAAATAGTTGATGCTCCACAGACATCCTTCCCTTCTTACTCTCAAAGAACTTCTTAATAGTCTCTAACGTCACCATAGCAATACCAGTCTCCAATAGAATTATATAGTACAAAAAGTGCACCATCAGAATGGTAGACCAATATCACGGATTGTGCACTCAGTCTTGAGTGCTGATAACAAATAGTGATACAGATCTACCAAAAATTTCATGGCCTTGTCTTCATAATATAGGTGTTTTCATTAATCAGCATCTCAATTCCGCAAAGTAGGTTAAACCATCTTTAACTAGTACTTGAATGCAACTAATGGGGTACCGACAAAAAATTACTGCACAATACTGCTCCATGGGCTTATTACTCTATATTCCTCTTTTCTATACTTTAGGGTTTCCACAAGTTTTTTATCAATAGTTAATACTCTTGTTTTATATTCTTCCGCTATAGCGAGGAATAATGAGTCATAAATGGTTACCCCGAGTCTTATAGAAAGTTCTATTGTTCTTTGAAGATAGTTTATGTCCCTGTGAACTATGCATGTGTCACTTATGAACTTATGTAGTAATTTAAGGTTTTTTAGTACGATATCGCTTGGTTGTTTAAATATTGTTATTCTTTTCCAAGCTGCATTGCTGGTTTCTAGAAATACCAGTTCTGGTACATGGAGTTCATCGTATTCTTTAATCGTCTCCTCAGACCACTCACTGTATTCCTCGGAAAAGAATAGTGCAAAGAGAACAGAACTATCAACAACAATATTCTTAGTACTCACGTCCCCTATCCTCACGAATTAACTCATCAACAGGTACTGGTACCTTGTCTAGTTGCTTACGTGCCTCCCTAGCAACTCTAAGATAATCCTCCATTAATATCTCTCTAACTCTCCTATCAATAAATGCTCTAATCTCCTCAGCCCAATTTACACCTTTACATTCATCCATTAACTTCTTAAGCTTCCTAGGAATTCTCACACTAAAGACTACGCTCATAGTATACACCTTTGTAGTCAGATAAAGGTATACTATGCAGGGATTATAAGCTTTATCACACCATGAAAGAAATTGAAGAATCAACATCTGCAGAAGAAATTGAAGAATCAACATCTGCAGATAAAGGATGCATACAAACCTTTGCCATGTAGGCTCTTGTAATAGAGGATTATATTATATAAATTAAGGTAGTTAATTAAAGTAGCTTGTATACTTACGTTTTCATCTATAGTAATAGTAGGATTGGGATTGTGGTTAGGAATAGTGCTAGGCTTGTTAGATACGGTAGTGTTGGATACAGTGCTTGATATTCCCGCTAAAATACTACTAGCCTTATCGCTCAGTACTTTTACTGAAGATCCAAGATCTATAGAAGGGTAGTGTTAGAGTGTTACCGAATTCGGCCATGATGTTAGCTGCTAGTATTGCGTAGAAGTTTAGAATCAAGAACATTATCAACGCCCATCCCGTTCTTAGTGTAAAATATAGGGATATCACTTTAAATCCATGTCTAGGTGATATATGTTCAGATAAGTGTATTGCCAGCAGTGATGCTAGAGCTGATAGAGCTACTACTAGCATTACCTGAAAGAAAGACATCTTAAGTACAATCATCATGTAGTTTATTAGCACTATTTCAGGTGCTAAATATAGTGCAATGATTTCCAATGCTTCGATGGTAAGTATGGCCTTAAACTCCTTATCAAATTTAAAGGTGAAGACATCCCTTATTCTTTCCTTAGCATCCAGTCTAGGCAGATACTTAACTAGGTACATTACCGTAAACATTGAGGTAGCTCCTATAGCTATGAATTCTATAGCATAGTGTATTGGTTTGGGAAGTAGTGTGCCAAAAATGTACCCTAATATGATGAATTCTACGGCTTCGCTTAGTAATAGTAGCTTCATATGCCAGGCAAATACTTCTTCAAGTCTATCCTTAGGATATAGAAGCTTCTCAGCAGTCTGATATAACGGATAAAATATCCTAGAAATCTTGCCTACCAACAAGCCTAGAGAAAACATTAACGGTCCTAGAAGGGCATACGATAACCCGTAGAGAACATTTTCTACACCATCTAATGCATCAATTATAATGAGGCCATGTCTAATAGGTACACGGTCGAATAGTTTGCCTATCATGTAGGTTAGGGGTATAGACAATATATTGATTAGCGTGAAGATTATGCCTATTTCAAGTATAGAGTACCCTGCCATAAGCATATACGCTGGCAACATATACCACGCAGTAAGTAAAGGCAATATAATTGTATGATACATTATGTACTTACAAGCACCTACAGGTATATCCCTTCACATCAAAGACCATCACCATACCTTAACGTTCTCAGCTCTAGGCTTGATACTTGATGACAATCTTGTTACACTAAGGCTAATGATTTCCCTTATGGGTGTCGGTTTCCCTCATAAACGAACAATGCTATTACACTTACCTCTCTTGGCCCATTTAATTACCATAATTAATACCATACTCTTAGTTTCCCATAATTGAAGCTATAACTTCGATGGACTTCAATCAAACTTCACTTCACCTAGTCAAATGAAATAATGGATAGAAGAATGTTAATTACAGGTTTCTTATTTCTAAAGCTTAGCATATGTTCCGTGAATTTTAAAGTGTTTACTTTGAGACTATAGTTTTCCGTTAACTATATATAAGTCTACAGTAGGCTGTTTACTTGGTGCAGTTGCTGTGGGTAACACTGTTGTTATTGGTGTCCGTGTTCCTAAATGGGTTAAGAAAGAACTTGAGAAGCTTGGCATAGATTATTCTCGTGAAATACGTGAATACCTTATTAACCGTGTTAGAGAAGAGAGAGCTAAGAGGCTTATAAAAGAAATCGACGAGCTTGCCGAGAAAATCGGCTACATAAAGGGTAACTTGTCCTCGGAGTTTATTAGGGAAGATAGGGATTGGAATTGGGGAAAATAGTTGCCGATTCTAACGTTATTGTTAAGTGGTTTATACTTGAAGACTATAGTGATCAAGCTAAACTACTTAGAAATGATCATTTAATGGGATATGTCGAGGTTGTTTCTCCCACCTACGCACTCATAGAAATCTATAATACCCTTAGAAAGTATCTGGTTAAAGGCCTCATCGGAGAAAAGGAACTGTACAAAATTATAGACTTACTTTATGATGTGAAAATAAGCTTTACTGAAATCACTAGAGAACTCTTAGACAAAGCCCTAGACTATAGTGTGAAGAACAGTATAACAGTTTACGACGCATACTACATAGTTTTAGCGTACAGATTAAATACGGTAGTCTACACAGCGGATGAAAAATTGTTAAGAAATCTTAGAGGTAGGGAGCATCGAATAAAACATATTAAAGAATACTATAGAAAATAAGCTGCCTCACACATACAAAAAACGGAATATTCTCAAAACACCTCCTAATAGGCTTCAAAGGTAATGCCGAATATGCAGTCAGAATATACAGAAAATACTTAAGTAGCATTACATATTTCTAAGGATATGTGAATAATTTATGGTTCTCATGGAAGAGGAAACTTTAAGAGTTAGAGTGGGTAAGAGGTTTACAATTACTATACCTAAGAAGGTTAGGGAAAAACTAAGTATTAAGGAAGGAGATGAATTAGACGTTATTCTTCTAGATAGTGGGTTTATTTTGAAGAAGCCTACGTCTCTTATAGAATTTATTGATAACGTTAAGCCTGCTGGTACTATTAAAATGTTTCTCAAGGAGAGGGATAAGGAGGGAAGTATTGAGAGCGGGAGAGTTGAAGAACTTACCGAATAACATAGTTATCGATACTTGGCCTTTACTATTACCGCTTACTCGAGAACCAGGATGGGATAAGATTAGGACGCTTTTAAACATCCATGAGAAAGGGAGAATAACTCTCCACATAGGCTTGTTCAACGTGAGCGAACTAGTATCTGCAATGCATAAACTAGGATTTGACATGAAAACATCGCTAGGGTACGCTACTTTAGTTTACAGAAAATTGAATGTCGTTAAGAGCTTACAATATGCTCTATGGATGGGTAAGTTGAAGTTAAAAACATACGAACACGACTACACTGTACCGTGGGGCGATATTTCATCAGCAGCTGTGGCAGTTCACATGAACATTCCAGTACTAGTACTAGATGAGGATAAACACTTCGATCAGCTATTAACAATATGTAGAAAGTTAAATAAGCAAATCCAAATAATCCATGTAGGGGAAATTACAGCAACTTAATAGCCTATATTGTCTCCACCATTAGAAGCCGAGGATATTATGCACGTTTCCGCAAACTTTTTACAATTACCCCAGATATTACATAAAATTATTACTTAACATGAGCATGTAAGTGAGGTAGCATTTCTAACCACCAAGTACTTTTCTGCATAGTTCGTTAAATAATACTAAGCTTATTATAGTGCAAGGAATGCATGAAAGTGTAGGCTAGTACTAAAAACATTTATCAAATTTTACTAAACAATATTTATTACTTATTAATTGGAACAATGCTTTGCACAACGTTTAAGCCTACATGAACGGTACATATTTAATCCTATGATTACATAAGCTATTACATGAAGGATAATAAGGTGTCTGTAAATTAAGGATAGGTGGTCAACATAAGGTTTCACGATAGAACTCTTAAGGAATTCGCTTACACTATAATTAAGTGTTTGGATAGGCAAGTTAAGGGCTGTTTAGAACTTGGTTTAGGCTGTCGTGACGTACCGGTTGCTACTTCACCTCTCTTAAAATCTCTTGGGTTCTCCGATTATAAGGTTAAGAAGTTTTGGAAAATAGCTAAATCATTTACAGGTTTTTCAATAAACATTTA